>PMWT01000056.1:0-2537 GCA_003166025.1 Acidimicrobiaceae bacterium
GGTAGGGACTGACCCAGAGGTGGTGGAGTCGGACCTGGTAGGCGGCTTGCTGGCCTGCCCGTCGTGCCAGGGGGTGCTGGGCCCGTGGGCCCATGGCCGGTGGCGGGCCCTGCGGCGCCGGGGCGGCAAGGAGGACAGCGTGCGCCCGCGCCGGTCGATCTGCCGTGGTTGCCGGAAGACCCATGTGCTGCTGGGCAACGACGGCCTGGTCAGGCGCCGTGACGAGGTGGCGGTGATCGGTGAGGCGATCGAAGCCAAGGTGGCCGGCGACGGGCACCGCCGCATCGCTGCCCGCCTCGGGGTGCCCGATTGGATGGTGCGGCGCTGGCTGCGCCGTTTCGCCGAGCGGGCGGTCGCTATCAGGGAGCATTTCACCCGCTGGGCGCACGCTCTGGACGTGTCGTTGGGCCCGCTGGGCCCGGGCCGGGGCGCCTTCGCCGACGCGGTGGAGGCCATCGGGGCAGCGGCACGCGCNNGCGGTATTGCGCTTCGGTCCCGGCCCGGTGTGGCCGTGGGCGGCCTTCGCCTCCGGCGGGGTGCTGCTGTGCAACACCAAATGCCCTCTGCCGCCCGTGCCCTGAGCCGTCAAGGCTGTCCTCCTCAGCGTTTATCGACAGGAGGGNNCGGGGAGGCGGTGAGGGTGGGCCGTTCCACCCTGGACCGCTGGGCCCGCGCCTATCGCTCGGGGGGCTTCGACGCGCTGGTCCCTGCCCCGCGCTCGCGCCCGCCGCGCACGGCGGCAGCGGCGCTGGAACTGGCGGTGGCGTTGAAGACCGAGGCACCAGCACGCACCGCCATGAGCGTGGCTGCGATCCTGGCCGAGTCGGGACAGGGGGACGTCTCGGCCCGCACACTGCAACGCCATTTCGCCCGCCTCGGCCTCAACACTCGTCCCGATGGTGCCCCGCCAAAGGTTTACGGGCGTTTTGAGGCCAAGGAACGAAACGACTTATGGACCGGCGACGCCATGCACGGCCCGACGGTCACGGGCAAAAAGACCTATCTCCTGGCGTTCATCGACGACCACTCCAGGTTGTTGCCCGGTTACCTCTGGACTTTTTCCGAGGACACTGTACATTTGGAATCGGCGTTGCGCCCAGGGCTCGGCTCTCGTGGCGTGCCCCGGGCGGTGCTCGTCGATAACGGCAGCGCATTTGTCAGCGCCCCGTTCCTGCGGGCGTGCGCCGTCCTTGGTGCCCGCCTGGTCCACGCAAAACCCAGGGCGCCGGCTACGAAAGGCAAAATTGAAAGATTTTTCCGGACCGTCAGGAGCCAGTTCGTCGTCGAGGCCGAGGCCAGAGGCATCGAGAGCCTGGCCGAGCTGAACACGCTTTTCTCTGCATGGGTCGAAGTAATTTATCACCGGCGCGTGCACTCCGAGACCCACGAGACGCCTTTGGAGCGTTTTATGGCGCCCGGGCCCCCGGCGCTGCCGTCACGCGAACAACTGCACGAAGCCTTCTTGTGGTCCGAGACGAGGACCGTGACCAAGACGGCGACGGTGAGCCTTCACGGGAACTCCTTCGAGGTGGACGCCGCCTTGGTCGGCCGCAGGGCCGAGCTGGTCTTCAACCCGTTCGACCTCACCGACATAGAGGTCCGTTTCGAGGGCCGCTCGATGGGCCGTGCGGTCCCGGTGCACATCGGCCGGCACACCCACCCGAAAGCCAGGCCCGAAGCGGCCCCGGCGCCGGTGCCCACCGGCATCGACTACCTGAGCCTGGTCGCGGCCAGGCGGGCGGCCGAGCTGTCCGGCGAACGCGTCGAGTTCGCAGCCCTGGCCGCCGACGGCGGGGTGGAGCTGTGAGCGGCATCGACGGGCTGCGGGCCCATTACGGCTTCGGGGCCCGGATGCCCTTCGGCAAGGACCTCGCGCCTTCGATGTTGCACGCTCACCGCTGCCACTCCGAGGCCGTCGCCCGCATCGGCTGGTGCGTCAGCGAGTCGGCCATCGGTGTGCTCACCGGCGAGTGCGGGTCGGGCAAGACCGTCGCCGCCCGCGCCGCGCTCGGCGCCCTGGACGCTTCGCGCCACACCACTATCTACATGGGCGCGCCCGGCGTCGGCCTGCGCGGCATGTACGCGGCCATCACCTCGGCGCTGGGCGGCGTGCCCCGTTTCCATGCCGCGTCGCTGATCCCCCAGACCCAGGACCTGCTCGCCGCGGAGACCGCCGAGCGAGGCAAGAAGGTGGTCGTCGTGGTGGACGAGGCCCACCTCGTCGACGCTGGCACACTCGAAGGCCTGCGTTGCCTGTCCAATGCGGGCATGGACGCCGTCGCCCCGTTCTGCCTGATCTTGTTGGGCCAGCCAACGCTGCGCCGTCGGCTGCGCCTGGGGGCGTTCGCCGCCCTCGACCAGCGCGTCGGGCTCCGCTATGCCATGACCGGCCTGGACGGGCCGGAGACCGGCTCGTATATAGCCCACCATTTGAAGCTCTCGGGTCGCGCCGACACGTTGTTCTCCGACGACGCCGTCGCCCTGGTCCACCAGGTGTCCCGGGGGCTGCCCAGGATGGTCAACAACCTGGCCGTCCA
>PMWT01000056.1:2576-3809 GCA_003166025.1 Acidimicrobiaceae bacterium
GCCGTCCTGGCCCAGGCCCTGGTGGCCGCCGGGGCGGTGATCGGCCGGGGCGCCCACTTCGCGGTCGAAGCGACCTTGCACCACCCCAACGAGTACGTGCTGCTCGTCGGCGAGTCCGCCAAAGCCCGCAAGGGCTCCTCGTGGGACCACGTCGCCCGGCTCATGGGCGCAGCCGACCCCGGCTTCGCCGCCCGGACCTCGACGGGGCTGAGCTCGGGCGAGGGGCTCGTGTGGGCGCTGCGCGACCCAGCCGGCACCGACCCAGGGGCCTCCGACCCCCGCCTGCTCGTCGTCGAGCCCGAGTTCGCGTCGGTGCTGAAATCGACTGGCCGGGATGTCAGCACCCTGTCGCCGGTGCTGCGCTCCGCGTGGGACGGGCGTCCCCTCGCACTGCTGACCCGCACCGCCCCGGCCCGTGCCCGGGCCGCCCACCTGGCGGTCATAGGCCACATCACTGCCGTCGAGCTCGCCCAGCACACCGCCGGCATCGAGGCGGCCAACGGCCTGTTGAACCGTTTCTTGCTCATCGCCTGCCGTCGCGCCCGGCTATTACCCGAAGGCGGCCACCCCGACCCGCTCGCGGGCACCGGCTTACCCGCCACGCTCGCCACCAATCTCGCCGCCGCCCGGGGTGCCGGGCGCCTCCGCTTCAGCGCCGCTGCCCGCCAACTGTGGTGGGACACGTACCCCTCCCTCTCCGAAGCTGCCCCCGGGCCTGGCGGGGCGCTCGTCGCTCGGGCCGAAGCCCACACCGTGCGCCTCGCGCTGCTCTACGCGCTCACTGACGGCGCGCGGTCCATCGGCCCCGGGCACTTACGCGCCGGGCTCTGCCTGTGGGCCTACGCTGCTCGCACGGCTCACTGGGCTGCCGGCCAGGCCACCGTCGGCCCTCTCGCCGGGCGCATCGCCGACGCCCTCATAGCCGCTGGGCCCCAAGGCCTCACCCGTACCCAGATCCGCGACGCCCTCGGTCGCAACCAACCAGGCGCCAACATCGACGCCGCCCTCGCAGCCCTCGCCACCGACGGCCGTGCCCAGGTCGGCACCNNCCCCCCCATGGGAAGCAAGCCTTCGGGCCGCAACAATCCCACGATCATCACAGGGACCGGCCAGTTCTGCTGGCGGTCCCTACTCGTTACTGGTTGCTTTACCTCTCGTCCCGGCTACTTCGGTCGTTCGGTCGTGCGCCACCCCCGTCCCCACCTTCGGTGTCCTGGCCATCCTCAGACAACG
>PMWT01000024.1 GCA_003166025.1 Acidimicrobiaceae bacterium
CGGTCGCCCTAACCCTTAAAAGGAAATCAAATGTCGTCGCTTTTCCGTACCGCACTCAGCGCCACGCTGGCGGCTGCGGCTATCGCCCTTCCCACCCTGAGCCCGTCGCTGGCGGCGGCGGCACCGGGGTCGGCGGCGGCACCGGGGTCGGTCACCATTTCCCCCGTCGGTACCAGCGCCGCCTATTTCACCGTGAAGATCGCCGACGGAGCGTCCCGGCGCCTCAGCGTGGCCCTGTCCAACCCCGGCGGTTCGGTGGCCAAGGCCGAGACCTACGCCGCCAACGTGTACAGCATCGTCAACGGCGGCTTTGCCGCCCGGTTGGCGGGCCAGGCCGAGACCGGCGTGACCACCTGGCTCGATTACCCCGAGCAGGCCATCAGCCTTGCCCCCGGGCACACGCAGCGTCTTAGCTTCACCATCACGGTGCCCGCCAACGCGTCGCCCGGTGAGCACGTCACCACTCTGGTCGTCCAAGAACAGGGCCAGACCAAGGCCAGCGGGGCCGTCGCCCTCTCCCAGGTGAACCGCCAAGCTCTCCCCATCGTCATCGACGTCCCCGGTCCTATAAGCCCTGGGCTCGCTGTCAGCGCCGCCGCCTCGAGCAACTTCGCCGGTCACACGGTCGTCGTCGCCGGCGTCACCAACACCGGCAACCTGCGCCTGCACCCCGACGCCAGGCTCGTAGTCACCAACAGCCAAGGCCACCAGGTCGGCGCCGTGGCCGTCCAGATGGGCACCGTCTTCCCTGGTGACGCCACCACCGTCGAGGGGACGCTCGCAACCGCTCTACCCCCCGGGCACTACACCGTGGCCGCCGACCTCTCCGACGCCACCCCCGGAGTAGCGGCTCAGAGCGTCGACTTTCCCATCAACGTCGCCGCTCCTCCCCACATTGTCGCCGCCCCCGTGCCCGTCGCCGTGGGCAGCAAACCGGTGCCGTCACAGACAACCGCTGGCCTACCCACCACCCTGGTCATCGGCCTCGTCCTTCTCGCCCTGCTCGCCGGCATATTTGCCACCACCGCAGGGGCGTACCTGCGCCGCCGCCGGGCGGCCGCCGGAAATGGATCCCCTGACAACCAGAAAGGNNACAAAATGAGGAGCCTGGCTACGCGGGCTCGATCGGCTCAGCCACCACCTTGTTGGCGGCGGCGGTCGGGCCTCGTGCGGACGACTACAGTCAGGCGTTCTTCCTGAGTTTGAGCCTGTCCGCCAATGACAGTGCCGGCAACTATGCCGTCACTGTCATTGGCGCCCGCGGTCATGAGCCGGTAACGTCATTGTCACTGTCGCCCCCCGGTCATAAGCCGCACAAAAGACCTTTCCCTAATGCCCTGAGCACCCAGTCACAAAGAAAGACCGGTGTGGCTCAGGAAGTTAACGTCCTTTTGTGCACTGGAAGCGGGAGCTGTCCCGCCCGGTGCGCGGCGGCCACTGCGGCCCGCCCGCCATCGTTCCACAGCCGGTACCACTCGGACGCGCTCTGTGCTGAAACGCCCAACGCACGGGCAACAGCGGCCTGGGACTTGTCTCGACGGAACATGTCCGCGGCGCGCATGCGGCGCTGCTTGAGCGCCTCGAAGTCGCGGCGAAGCGGTGCCGGCCGGCGAACTCTGCCCCTAGATGCTGTACCAGTTGCCGGGGAGCCACTGACCCGCAGCGGGCAGGGCCGCCGCCCCAGCCACCGAGTTCATCACTTGGTTGATGACAGCCATGTTCTCCAAGGCATCGCCCGAGGTGTGCTGTGGCCCGAAAACGTACCACGATGCTTCGCAATCTGGGGCGTTGCCCGTGTTGGTCCGCACCGCCACCGGGGTGCCGGTGCTATCGAGCTGAATGTCCACATAAGCCATCACGGCCACGCTGACCTTCACGACGGCGCCGGGCCGGGAAGTGCCTGATGGGACTGGGGCCGTGGTAACGCTTGGGCTGTGGCACACTACGGGCGCACGCAAAGCCGGATTGTGAGCGGCGACGCCTGCCGTAGTAGCCGGGGCGGGGTGGGACTGACCGGCGCTGTCCCCGGCGGCAGCGGCGCTGCCCTGATAGAGAAGAGCGCCGGCGGACGCGGCCAGGCCGAGCACGAACAACCGCCGGAACCATTTGGCCGTTTTGCGGCTACAGCCGGTGAGGGCACGGATTTTCCCTTCGATGAGGGTTACGTCAGTGCCGAGGATGCCGACCAAGGTCCGTAGGTCGTCGGCCCGGAAGCATTGTGGGCGCTCGGTTTCCCGCCAGGTTCGGACCATTGCGAGGTAGTGCTTGAGGATTTCGGCATCGGAGAGGCCGTCGAAGACAGCAGGGTCGAGCGGCTGGCGAGGTGGCACGAGGTCCTGCACCGAACAGCCGTAGGTCTCGGCCAGTCGGGCCACGGCGTCCGCATCGGGACGACGGCGCCCGGCCTCGATACCGCTCAGCTCGTCCGGGCCCACCAATGACATGACGGCCGCCTCGCGCTGGCCCAGGCCTAAAACTTCCCGCTTTTGACGGAGCAATGTGCCGAGGCGGAGCGTGGGTACTGGCGCTATGACCTCAGCCACATTGGGAATTTGGCTGTGGTTGTGGTTGTGGCTGTGGGAGTGGCTCATTGGTCTGATCCTCGGGACAAGCAGAGCGCTACTTGACCGAGTTCGGTGTTCGCACTTCCAGCAGTAACTTCTCTCAACGGCGAAAATGTCATCCGTTTAGAACTTTTGACTAATAGGCCTGCCTGCCAGCCAGTTCGCGTTCTCGGAGCGAGGACTGGCCAATTTCTCACCACCCGGCGTTGGCGGACGGGCATAGTGGAGTCATCGAGCTCGCCGCCTTCGGGTGGCCCGCTCAGCGACAAAGGCAGCCCAGGAGAAATCCTGGTACGCAAAACTCCGAGCCTAAACCGCAAGTGCGGCAAGGTAGTCGAGTTACCGAACGAGCAGGCAAGCTCCAGGTCCGATTTGGGGAACCAAAACGGTGGTTGGTCCGCGTTTACCCGTCCGGCTCATCTGACAAATGCCACCGCCAATCGTCGGTGGCTTGATCTAAGGAGCCAATCATGATGAAGCCCATCCGTATGGCCGTCGCGCTGAGCGCCGCCGCAATGTTGCTCGGAGGTCTAGCCGCACCTGCCTTTGCCGCCGACACCGGGTCCAACGTGGCCGCCACCGCCGGTATCACCGCCGGCGACCGGACCGCCACCCTGGCCGGAGACATTGCCTTCCCGGCGGTAAGCGCCGACCACAACATCCAAAGTGCGACCGCCCAGC
>PMWT01000005.1 GCA_003166025.1 Acidimicrobiaceae bacterium
ATTTTCTCATGGCCATGGGCAGAAGTGATCACGCCTGAGGCTCAAGGGTCAGAGTTGCACTTGCGCACACCCACAAGAGCCGTTCCTAACCTGTGATTGTGTTCACAAGCCCGGACCAGGGCCGCCGCTCGCAATGGCTATCGGTCCAAGGAACTGCACGTTCGATCTTGTTCACGCCCACTGTCGGCCACCGTCATGCAAATGCAACAACCAAGAGAACCTCGGGGCCATTGGCGCGCACCTTCGGGTCGGGAGCTGGCCCGGTTCAGAACGGTACCCCGGCAGCCAACTATGACGGAGCTCTGGGCAAGCCATGAGCAGAGCATGGAGGCTCACGCGCTTCGCGAGAGAGGAGACCGGTCCTCATGCTCTGGCAGGGACGGAGCAGGGGCGGCGCCGGGGTCGAGGCCGACTTCATGGATGCGACTCGTCGACCTGTCCCACCCCATCGAAGACTTACCACTAAATTGATGCATAACAATGTTTATGCATCAATGGTGTGACCAAGGGCTGCGGGGGTCCGGGGCGCCCGATGGTGGACAAGAGCCCGGGTCTATCGGAAACGAACGCTCCTGGTGTTGTTGCTGTCGGCGGTCGCCAGGAGCAGGTAACCAGCAGCTCCTCGCCGACGTACTGACGCGAGCCCCGTGAACCTCACCCGCCACCACCGTTGCCAGCTCCGCCGCGTGCGCGGGCCGCAACTGGCGGTCACCACCCGCTTCTATCACCGGAAGACACTGCCCCCACAGCCGGAGACGGCTTAGCGCCATTTTTCGCTCCGCTGTTGCTCAAGGGCCGGTTCAGAGAGAGGAGCCTTCTGTCCATCGCCACGGTCTGAGGTGCCACGTCACGCCGCGGAAGTCAAAAAGTTGGAGGAGGGCTTGACAGTTCGTGCCCCGAGTTGTATCTTTTGAGCGAAGCCTCGCTCAGGGAAGGCGAGGCCTCGCTCAGTCGGTGAGGGAGCGGTTCAAAACCGCAAGTGAGACCAGGTTGGGGGGTCGGCGTATGCCGTCCGGTAAGTATGCGTCGCTCAGGGATGTTGCCGAACGTTCTGGGGTCAGCTTTCAAACTGCCGGCAAGGTCTTGAACGGTGCTGAGGTCCGAGTGACGCCCGGCACAGCTCAGCGCATCTTCGAGGCGGCAAGCGAGCTCGGCTACCTGCCCAATGCGTTGGCGCGGAGCCTGCTGCGCCAAGCGACTCACACGATCGGCCTTGTCATTGGTAACGTCACCGACGCCGCCCTCGCAAGAGTAGCCGTCGGCGTACAAGACGAGGCGAGGCTCAGGGGCAATGCCATCCTGCTGGCAAGCCTCCCGTCTTCGGAAACGCATGGCGCCGCCGTCGTGCAGATGCTCTTCGAGCGCAGGGTCGATGGCATAATCGTCGCTCCGCCACAACTGGAAGAGGACTTCGAGTTTGTGGGCTTGTTGCGGGGCTCCGTGCCGGCCGTGACACTCCAACACATCCCTGGGGGCGGGGTCCCGTTCGTAGGCAACGACGACCGGCAGGCGGGGCGGGTGGCGATGGAGCATCTGCTCGGGCTCGGGCACCGGTGTATCGGGACTGTAACGGGGCCGTTCCGCCGGTGGATCGTGCGTAGCCGATTGCTCGGGTGCCAAGTGAGCCTGCGCGAGGCCGGGCTCGAAATGGGCGAAGACCTTGTTGTCGAATCGGATTGGACGGCCGCCGGAGGCGCTGTGGCTGTTCGTGTCTTGCTCGAGCGCGAACCGCGCACGACAGCCGTGTTCGTGCAGAGCGACGAAATGGCGATCGGTGTGCTGCGAGAGCTGCAACGCCTTGGCCGCCGGGTCCCTGACGACGTCGCCGTCGTGGGTTGTGACGACCTGCCCTTCGCCGAGCACCTCTCGCCAAGCCTGTCTTCGGTTCATATACCCTTCGTCGAGATCGGGAGAGTGTCGGTCCAGGTCCTGCTTGACCGCATGGGAGGGAAGCGGTCGCCCACCTATACCGAGTTCCTCCCCGTTTCCCTCGCTGTACGTGAATCGTGCGGCGGTCGCCCCGAGCCTGTCGCGGCACCCGAGATGGGCGAGTTGCGTCCCCTGGAAGCGTGTTGATGATTGTCAGTTCAAGTGCCACCCGGAAACAAAAGGGCATGCCAATGACGGCGTTCGTCGAGATCGCCCCGTCCGCATTACGCGCCTCTGCTATGCAACGACAACAACAACGGTGACCATCTACAGCGTGTGAACTAATTCGAACAAAAGAATCAATCAAACGAAGGGAGATATATGAGTGGAGATAGCCGGAATGAAGCGACCTCTGGGGGTACGGAGCACAAGCTAGAAGGGGCGCTCAGCCGACGCTCTTTCCTTGGGCTTGGAGCTTCATTGGCAGTAGGAGCGACCGTGCTGGGAGCTTCGAAACCGATAAACCGTAACTTCAACTTCACCAACTCAAGCATGTCAAAGGTAACGCTGACGTTCTGGAACTCGTTCACAGCCTCCGACAAGCCGTTCGTCGAAGCCATCGTCGCCAAGTACAACGCCACGCAGGACAAGGTGTTCATCAACATGACGATCATGCCGGGCGACGTCCTGCAGGAAAAGCTTGAAGTCAGCCTGGGCACGGGCACCGGCCCGGACATCCCGACAGCACCCGGAGGGCCACTACAGGCCATCGCACAGTTTGCAAATGCCGGTGTTATCCAACCGGTGGACTTCGTTTACGGGTCGGACGGCGTTGACCGCTCCGTGCTGCCGGCCGGGTTCTTCCCCGCGGTTACATATAACAGTCACCTGTACGGGGTACCCATGACGATCCAACCGGTCTCGATGTACTACAACCCAGCGCTTTTCGCCAAGAACAAGATCCCGATCCCCGAGACTGCTGAAGCGCTGATCCATGCACTCGTCCAGATCACCAAGACGGGGATTTCAGGCATGCCTCTCGCTACGACCGGTGTCGTCGATTGGTGGTCGTTGTGGCTCTGGGCGTACGGAGGCGACTACGCAAAGGATGGGAAGTCCCTCCTCACTACAAAGGCCACCGAAGCCGGGTTCGAGGCATGGGGGAACATGGAGTCCAAGTACAAGGTAAGCCCCTTGAACCTTACCGGTGCCGAAGGTGATTCCCTCTTTTCGACCCAGCAAGCCGCGACAGACATAAGCGGTCCCTGGGTAGTCTCCGGTTTCACCCAGGCCAAGGTCCCCTTCGACGCGATGCCCTTCCCGGCAGGCCCAGGAGGTGCGGCCACTCTCGGCACGGGCGCGACGATGATGCTCAGCTCGAAGTGCAAAGAGCTTGACGCCGCGCGCGACTTCTTCACGTTCTGGACCGGTAAGTGGGCCGCCCTTGAGTACGCCAAGTCGGGCTCCAACGCCCTGAGGACCGACCTGAACGCCGAGGTGGCTAAGCTTGGCAAGTTCCCGAAGCAGTTCTCTCTGATGCTCCCGCACATTCGTTACTCGCTTACGGGGATCGTCAAGTTCAGTGAGGCATCAGCGGTCATCACGAACATCGTCCAAGCAGTTGAGGCCGGCGAGAGCGTGCCAAGCGTTATGAGCAGCGAGAACGGCAAGTTCCAGTCCTACCTGTCGGCTAAATAGGGCAAGGTTTTCCCCCGGTGCGAACGGGGACCGGCCCGCCGGTCGGACCGGTCCCCGCGCATTTAACGACGTGTTGCCACGCAGGTGACCACGGACGAACGGAGGCGGTCGGATGACTGCTGTTGCTGAGGCGCCGGTCTTGAGTGCTCTGAAGCCAGTACGCGCTACCAAGCGCTCGTCGATAAGGGCGCGGCAAGCAGCGACAGCATACGCGTTCCTGTTCCCGGCCATGAGCATCCTGTTTGTTTTTGTGATCTGGCCTATCATCGACGTGTTCTGGCAAAGCGTGCGAGGTACGACCTTCCTGCCTCCAGCCAGCCCCTATGTCGGGTTGGGCAACTTCCGATCGATCTTCGACGATCCGCAGTTCTGGACGGACCTACGGACAACGGCGATCTATTCGGCAGTGACGGTCCCGGTCACGATGGCACTTGCGTTGATGGTGGCACTCGGGTTGCGCCACAACAACTTCACCTCTCGTTTGTTGCGTACAGTCTACTTTCTACCGGCGCTTTCGTCGCTGGCGGTGATGGGCCTTATCTGGAGCTTCCTCCTCACACCCAACATCGGGGTACTGAACTATTGGCTCACCAAGCTCGGGATCTCGGCCCCGGACTGGCTGGGTACGACCACTTGGGCCCTGCCTTCGGTAATAGCCGTGGCCGTATGGGTGACGATGGGGTACGACATGGTCATCTTTGTCGCCGGGCGACAGGGGATCCCCGAGGAATACTATGAGGCGGCTCGGATCGACGGGGCCTCACCCTGGCAGCAGTTCCGCCACGTAACCTTGCCTCTCCTTACACCGACCACGATGTTCGTCCTGGTGACCTCGGTTATCGGGGCATTCCAGGCGTTCGACCAGATCTACGTCATGACCGACGGCGGACCGCTGTACAGCACCGAGACACTGGTGATCTATATGTACCGTTACGCGTTCGAGAACTTCCAGATCGGCTACGGGTGCTCGGTGGCAGTGTGCTTGTTTGCCATCGTCCTCGTGTTCACGGTCATCGAAGTGAGAATGTTCCGCCGCACGCAGAGAGAGGCGTACTGACGTGACCGCTTCCTACCTTGGTCGAGGGACAAGCGCCCGGAACCATAATGCGATGCTATCGCAACTGGAGTTCGTGCGCCGCCATGCGCGCATCCTTATGTGGGTGACACTTATTGCTGGCGCTATAGTCTTCGTCTTCCCCTTCATCTGGATGTTATCGCTGTCGGTGAAGCCAGAAGGTCAGGCCATTACCTACCCGCCGACTCTGTTCCCTCGCAGCCTGGACTTGTCTCCTTATGTGAACGTGTGGGGCCAGATCGGGCTCGCCCGTTTGTACCTCAACACCCTGCTCTTCGCCGGCGCCGTCACAGTCCTGTCCGTTACCTTCGACTCTTTAGCGGCGTATGCGTTTGCCCGGCTGCGTTTCCCAGGTAAGGAGCTGCTGTTCTGGGTTGTCCTGGTCACCCTTATGGTGCCGGTGGCCGTCCTTATCGTGCCGTTGTTCTTCGAGGTGTACGAGTTCCATTGGCTCAACACCTACGAGGGGCTGATCGTGCCCCTCGCCGCCAACGGTTACGGTATTTTCCTGCTCAGACAGTTCTTCAGCACTTTGCCGTTCGAGCTGGACGACGCCGCCCGGGTTGACGGGGCCGGCGAGTTCTTCATATACCGTCGTATCATCGTCCGTCTCAGCGGCCCCGCGATTGCCGCCCTAGCCGTCTTTACGTTCTCGTTCAACTGGAACAACTTTCTCTGGCCCCTCATCATCACGACGACGTCGAACATGCGGACGTTGCCGTCAGGACTGGTTTTGTTCACCGGGGAGCACGAGGTAATCTACAACCTGATGTCTGCCGCGGCGGTTCTGGCGATGGCTCCTCTCGTTGTACTGTTCTTCTTCCTTCAGCGCTATTTCGTACGCGGGATAGCGTTGTCAGGGCTGCGCTAGGGCCATCGGCTGCTGGTGAGTGACCAATCCAAGTATGGTGAGAGAAGGGGGCGACTGTTGATAAGTGGTCGATTGGTGGTTGACAGCGAGATGGTCACCGGCCGAGTTGACGAGCGGTTATGCGGGTCGTTCGTCGAGCACCTGGGCCGGACGGTCTATGGCGGCATCTACGACCCTGGTGACCCCGCGAGCGACGTCGATGGTTTCCGCCGAGACGTCGTTGACCTGGTCAGGGAGCTGGGCGTGAGCGTCGTGCGCTACCCGGGCGGGAACTTTGTATCGGCGTACAACTGGCGCGACGGCATCGGGCCTCGTGAAAGCCGACCTCGCCGGCAGGATGTTGCCTGGAAGGCGGTGGAGAGCAACGAGTTCGGTTTGGGCGAGTTTATGAACTGGTGCCTGGCCGCGGCCGTGGAACCGTTCCTCGTGTTCAACCTTGGTACAGCCGACGTCGAGTCGGCCTGCCAGCTCGTTGAGTACTGCAACGCCAGTACTGGGACCTTTTGGGCGGACCTCCGACGCCAGCATGGCCATGAGAGCCCCTTCGATGTCCGCCTCTGGGGCCTCGGGAACGAGATGGACGGCTCCTGGCAGATCGGAAACCTCGACGCGGCAAGTTACGGCGCCAAGGCGGCCAGGGTGGCCAGAGCCGTCAAGCGGGTCGACCCAAGCCTAGAACTCGTAGCCGGCGGGAGCTCGCTGCACGAGATGGCGAGCTTCCCGGCGTGGGACCGGACCGTGCTCGAGCAGTGCTATGAGGATGTCGACTACCTCGCCCTGCACCAGTACTACCCGGCGGACGTGGTCGACGAGCAAAGTTTTCTCGTATCGGGCCATGATCTCGACAACTATGTGCGAGCTGCCATCGCGACGTGCGACTACGTCCGAGCCCACAAGCGCTCCCGACGACAGATGTCGCTCTCTCTGGACGAGTGGAACGTCAACTACCGTCACGACGCACAAGCTCCCGAGCCCTGGTGCGCCCAACCTCGGATCGGTGAGCACGATTACACCGCCCGAGATGCGGTTGTCGAGGCGGACCTCTTCCTGAGCATCTTGTGCCACGCCGATCGAGTGCGCATTGCTTGTCAGTCGCTCCTTGTCAACGTGGGCGGCCCGATCGTTGCCGAGCCCGGGCAGCCTGCTCGCAAGCAAACGCTCTTCGAACCCCTGGCGGTCATGTTCAAGGCGGCGAGAGGAGCTGTCGTGCACCCGGTAGCCGTGACGGGACCGGAGATAGCCAGCGAGGCCTACGGTGACTCTCCAGCGTTGGGAGCTGTAGCCCTGGCCACTGGTACAGGAGAGCTGATGGTCTTCGCCGTGAACCGGGATGTGGCGAAGCCGATCGACGTTGAGGTTCAGCTGCGTGGTTGGGGCAACGTCACCAGGCCCCGGGCCCGAGTGCTCGAGGGGTCCAAGTCGGCCGAGGTGGGGCTGCGGGAGCTAGCCCTGCGGCGAGAGGAGAACTTTGTCAGTGTCGTGATCCCGCCGGCAAGCCTGTTGGCCGTCTCCTTCGAGACCTCAGCGGCAGGATATAGCTCATCATGAGCAGTGCCCCGGGAGGGCCCATGTGGAAGGCGACCGGCCGTATTGATCCGGACAGGTCGGCTGGCCCAGTCAACCGGCGTACTTTTGGGTCCTTCGTAGAACATATGGGCCGATGTGTCTACGGGGGGATCTACGAGCCCGACCACCCCCGAGCTAATGAGCGAGGCTTCCGTACCGACGTGCTCGAGCTCGTACGCGAGCTCGGGGTAACGACAGTCCGGTACCCAGGGGGGAACTTCGTCTCCGGGTACCGCTGGGAGGACGGGATCGGGCCGCGCCAAGACCGCCCGAGGCGGCTCGACACGGCCTGGCACAGCGTAGAGACCAACGAGTTTGGGCTCGGGGAGTTCGTCAAGTGGGCGTCCCTGGCGGACGTCGAAATCATGCTGGCCGTGAACCTGGGTACGAGGGGGGTACAGGAGGCCGTAGACCTGGTCGAGTACGCCAACCATCCGGGTGGGACACACCTGTCGGACCTACGGCGCCAGAACGGAGACCAGGATCCGTACGGCATTAGGTTGTGGTGCCTTGGTAACGAAATGGACGGCCCGTGGCAGATGGGCCACAAGACGGCGCACGAGTACGCTCGGCTCGCTACCGAGACCGCCAGGGCCATGCGGATGGTTGACCCGAGCCTGGAGCTCGTGGCCTGCGGGAGCTCCACTGCGGAGATGCCGACCTTCGGGGCATGGGAAGCGACTGTGCTGGAGCATGCGTACGAGCAGGTCGACTACATCTCAGCGCATGCGTACTACGAGAAGGCCGGCGAAGACCTGAGCAGTTTCTTATCTTCTTCGATCAGGATGCAATCCTTCATTGACAGCGTCACGTCCACCTGCGACGCGGTCAAGGCCAAGACCCGATCGAAGAAGAGCATCAACATTTCTTTCGATGAATGGAATGTCTGGTACCTGAACAAGCTGCAGGACGGGGGTGTGCCGACAGACTGGGTCGTTGCCCCCGCCTTGAGCGAGGACAGCTACGATCTGAGCGACGCTGTTGTAGTCGGGTCTTTGCTCATAACCCTGCTGCGCAACAGTGAGCGGGTTAAAGTGGCTTGCCAGGCCCAGCTTGTCAACACGATCGCACCGATCAGGGCCGAACCAAAGGGTGCTGCCTGGCGGCAAACCATCTTTTACCCGTTTGCCGATATGGCCACCCGGGCGAAAGGGACGGTGGTGAAGCTCGATGTCGCCGGGCCGACTGTCCACTCCGACCTTTACGGTGAAGTCGGCGCCGTGGACGCCGTGTGCACGATGGGCACCGAACCCGCCGAAGCCGTCATTTTTTGCATCAACCGGAGCCAGCTTGGCTCGATCGACCTGGCCGTGGACGTGCGCGCCTTGCCCATGCTGAGCCGGGTCGAACATCGGGTGCTGGGCGGCGCCGACCCGTTCGCATCGAACTCGGTTGCAGATCCTGGCCACGTCGTCCCGAGGACGGCGAGTGGGGCTCGTCTGACGAACGGCCAGCTTGAAGCCCAGTTGCCTCCCCTGTCCTGGAACGTCCTCCACCTACGAGCCTGAATTGACCGTCGAGGTTGTGGTCGATGCAGGCCACTCAATGGGGGAGTTCGTGCGCCTGTGGGCCAGCGTTGGGTTCGACGAGATCAACTGGAGCTACACCACAAGAGGTGCGAGGCTACTGAGGACGTTGGGCCAGATCGATGAGACTCCGTACCTCGTCCGCTGCCACAATATGTTCACGAGCGGGACGGCCATGGGGCTCCCGCACTGGGGCGTCGGCAATGT
>PMWT01000001.1 GCA_003166025.1 Acidimicrobiaceae bacterium
TCAGGTTGACGCCCGTGGGGAAGGGGTCTCCTGAGTAACCGCGCCAAAACGGCGGCGAACCCTACTACTAACCCAGGTTAGACGCTGCAGTCAATGGCGGCTCTCCTCGTACCTGTGGCGAAACTAGGTGCGACGCGTTTGACGAGATCCAACAGTGAACACGCAGTGTCACCCAAGGGGGGCAACTCAACGCCGTTCAGCGCCACCGACACCTCAGGTGGGCATTGCCATCCCTGCACTTCATACACTGGACGGTCCTTGTCACGCGGGTGGAGGGTCAGACGGTATAGAAGGCTGTCCTCCATGCAGTTCCTCATTGCGGCTACTCGCAGGGCATTTAGCGTACCGATCGCGCGTCTTCCATTCCGGCTCGTTAGGTTGACAGTAACAGCTCCGAAGGAAGGTTTGGTGGGCGAAAGCCCCCTGAATACCGTCAGCTTACCGATGAAGTCAACGGGCACCGCCTCCACGCGCAGGCGGGTGCCGTTCCAGTAGGCCCATGCGTCGATCCACAAGAAGAAGTCGTCACGATCACGGGGGGTAACCGTGAAGTCGATGACACCCGAATAGCCGCTTCCGTCCGGACCGGGGACCGAGAGTTCAAACCCCGTTTGACGGTAGGGACCTGTCGGAGGCCCGATCTTGGTGAGTTTCTCTCCCGTCGGCAGGTGAGCAACAACATAGCGCATCAATCGATGCGGGCCTACGTTTGTCGTGTACGCCCGGTAGGAGAATTCCACAAGGCGGTCGAGCATAAACCCCGAGGCAGGGAAGTAATATGACGACTCCAACTCCACAGGTGAATAGCGTAGGGCCTTCGTCCATTTCTTAGCCCCGGGTGGAATTGGCGCGTTGGCAACCAGACCGTCGAGGTAGCGCTGTGGCGGAAAGGGAAGGGCGTCACGACGGACGCTCGGCCCACTTAGCCCCCCCACGCCCAGCGCGAGCGCCACCACCGCACGCGTCACGATCCTCACGAGTGGTCCTGGTTGCCCTGTTGTCTGCATGACGGCCATGGAGGATAAGTGTACGAGAAGCGGCAATATCAACCGGCCACCCGCAACGAGGGGTCCGTCGAATCGACGCCGAGCTGTACGAGGTCCTCTCGGTCTCTCTAGGAGCAGAGACCGTTTCCCCGGGCCGTGGACCCTCAGCCCGGCCAGCGAGTCAGTCCGTTGACACCACCGGAGCCGGCTGGCTGACATGGCCGTCGAGCAGAATGGTGGATGTTGACGATCCTTGTGGTAGCACTGCGTTGGAGCCAGGAGCGCGAGCTTTGCGGGTCCGAGAAGCGCGCAATCACGACGATGGGGCTAGGGGGAGGGCTTGCCCTCCCCCTAGCTGAGACTTTGCCTAATCGGCGGTCGTTACTCGCAGTGCAGCTGCGTCTCAGAAAAGCCGCCACTACTATTAGGCGTACTAAGCAGCTTGGTCAGCGTGCCACTGGTGCCCGGCCCCGAATCGCTAATCACCCAAGCCTGGCTAGTCGGAGCCAAACTCCCAACGTTGGTATAGACGTTCGAAAAGGTGAGAGTGCCAAAATTACTTAAGGGAATACCGTTTGTTCCACCCAACATCTCCACGACCGCTTCGGCGCTCGAACTGAGATTGATGCCATAAGCCATGTGTTCCACCATGGTATCTTGGAAGCCCTCGTTGGGACTGTACAGGGTGATTTGGAAGCTCTGACCGCCAACAGCACCTTCGTACTGGATGTCCACACTAAATGGATCGCCGGCCGCCGCGTAATAGGGGAGGAAGACGGGACCGGCAGGGTAATCCTCCCACCACGCCTGCTGATTGGCACCATTGCCGGATAGGTTTGTCTCGATCTGACTGCCTGCCTGGATAAGATTGGTGGCCCCATTGCTACCTCCAATACCCACCCAAAAAGGAGCGATATTCGTTGTGCAGGCACTGTTGTTGTCGGCCGGCTCAGTCCACGTCGAAACTATAGTGGTGAACGGATTGCTGCTGCTGCCTTTCTGGGCGTATCCTCCCCAATTACTCGTCACGTCGAAGCGGTCCGAGGGACCCACAGCGAGAAAGGAGGGAGGCGTTACGAAGTGGACGTTGGCCCAACGGGCGATCCAGCTACCATAGCTTGGATCGGAGGATGCAGGGCGAGGTGGGATACCATACGTTGCCAGTTCACTCTGGGAGGCGGCTGTAGGGTTCCAGCCAGACGGAGCAACATTCATGATGACCGTCATCCCGTCTACCACATACCCATATGACGTGCCGCCGTCGGGCAGCGGCGATACTGAAGCGGGATAGCTGCTCCACCCGGGACACAGGGCGACCGGTCTGACGTGGTGGGGTCTCGGTTACGTCACTACAGGCAGCTACGACGCGCCACGCCTTGGTATCAGCAGCGATAAGGTGGTTCTCGATGCCAATAGGTATTCCTCCTCTTGTGGCAGTGTTGGCGAATGCGTCGTCGGTTGGGTAGTGAACAAGTCACAGCTCTACTCCATGACAGGGTTCAGTTTTGATTCCTTCAACGGCCCTGGTCAAAACTGGCAACCACTGGAATATACCGGCGCAGAGGAGACCGATCTGTTTGAGGCGCCCGACTTCGGAACGCCGAGCGAGGGCACAACGGTGACGCGATATTTGTCAGGTCCGCAAGGTGGTGAGACTTGGTTCACCGAAAACTGGACCATCGCCAACGATCCTGGCGTCAACTTCACCGCCCCACAGCCAGGCTCGTCGATAACGCTGAACGGTGATAGCAACGAGTTTGAGTCCGCTGCCTGGACGTATGATACCTTGTGGGTGACCGGTAACTACGAGTGCCCCAACACCAGCCAACTGTGCCCGCTGTTCGTCGTATTCGATGCTGCACAAGACGGCCAGCCCATAGGTCTGGATGCGGACTTTGCGGTGCGGATGTCCGACGGCAGCAACCTGTTCTACCCTGCGTTGGCCACCACCATCAACACCGAGTCGGTGCTAGGCGTCGTCGATTATACGTGTAGCGGCTGCCCGCACTACGCGAGCTCGGGCACGTTCCAGCTGAACCCTTCAGGTTCATACCAAGGAGGGGCATACCAGAACGGCAACAGCGTTATTCCCGGCGATTACGAGGGGAACGAGCACCGCTGGGGCGACGTGAACGGGTGTTCGTATGTCCCGAACTCCAGTCCGGCGCGAGTCACATGCGTAGGCGAGTTCGCGTTGAATAGTGCGTCCGCTTCCGAGGTCTACACGGTGAGCTACTCGTAGGAACTAACACATGGAAAAGGGTGCCCGCTCGTACTGACCTTCGGACGGGCACCTACCGAAGGTGAGGATGACCACGCGTCGAGGTGTCGACCTGGGCCCCGTGGCGGTGAGCCCAAGCCCCTTCGGGCCGTGTACGCTCGTTGCAGTGCCAACGCCGGGCGCCAGCAGCCCCGCTAGCGAGCAACCACAACAAGCAAGCAGTCGGCAAGGAGGACCGTGGAATTTCTTTGGCACGCTTCCCACTGGCGACGCCGCCTTGTCGCGGGTCCGTTGTTGGTCCTCACGCTCGGGGCTTGCGGCGGAACCGCGGCGCCGAGAGATAGCCGGACGACGGAGGCGACAACGTCCATGAGTGCTTCGCTGGCGTCTGCGGGTCCCCTGTCTGTCAAGATGAAATGAGACAGCTGCTTTAGCAGCTGGACCTCCCT
>PMWT01000068.1 GCA_003166025.1 Acidimicrobiaceae bacterium
CCTGCCTGTGCTTGGTCCCGAGCTCCTATTTGTTGGGTGATCGCCCAGAGCACGGTTCGCACCGTCTATGGCCCGATGGCTCACCGCTCCGGCACCGCCTCGGTCGCGCGCCTAGGGCCCTCGCCCCTTGGTCCCTCAACCTTGTTAGGACATAGCCGTGCCAGCACCAGCAACCACTTTGCCAGGAGGATGTGACGATAACCCCCTGGGGCGCCGGTACTTCCTAGCCTTCACTAATGCGCGCTAGTGCTCACTGTTCGAGCAGCAGTTGCCAACCCCCGCGCCAGCCAGACGGCCAGGCCCGACGGCGCGCCGCCACCGCGAGTCAAGCTTCTCCGCTTTTCCCACCTCCGCCGCACGGTGGTCCGCTCTTCGTGCCTCTTGGTTCGCCGTAGTAGGTTTCTACCTTACAACCACGTACAGCAATCACGCGACCACCGCGAATAACGGCAGTGCAAATCACAGGCGGTTCTCCTGGAACCAACACGTACTCTTAGGTGTCTTTCAGGTATAGCGGTAAACGAGGTAGACGAGCGTCAATGAGGTCGATGGCGGCACTGGGGAGAACGACCGCGCCGTCGACCGGTCGCGCCCGTCGGCGCCTGCCCGCTCTCGACGGCCTGCGCGGGGTCGGCATCGCCGCCGTCGTTGTGTACCACCTGGACCCCGCCTGGTTGCCCGGCGGTTACCTGGGCGTAGACGTCTTTTTTGTAGTGTCCGGGTTCCTCATCACGGGCCTCCTGCTCGACCTTTTGACACCGGCGCCCTCGCCCTGGACGGCACTGCGCGAGTTCTGGGCCCGGCGGGCGCGGAGGTTGCTGCCGGCGCTCGTGGCGCTCATCGTGGTCCTGTCCCTCGTCGCCGCCCTCATCGCCCGCGACGCCGTGCCTCAATTGCGGGCCGATATACCGGCGGCGCTGGGGTTCGTGGCCAACTGGCAGCTCCTTTTCCACCACAACAGTTATTTCGAGTCCGTGGGCCGGCCGCCTCTCCTGCTCCACCTCTGGTCACTCGGCGTGGAGGAACAGTTCTACTTGGTCTGGCCGTTCGTGGTGCTCGGCGCCGTGCAGTTGTGCCGACGGCCCATCAGGGCACTGTGCTGGGTAGCGAGCACCGGGTCGGTGTGCTCGGCCGCGCTCATGGCCGCCCTATTTGTAGCCGGGCACGACCCGTCCGCCGTTTACTACGACACCTTCACCCATTCGGCCGGGCTCATGATCGGGGCCGCCCTGGCCGCCGCCAGCTACAAGAGGCGACTGGCACCCGACCACTACGGCGCCACGCCCCGAGCGGTCATCGGTGCCACCGCCCTGGCCGGGTTGGCGGTGTTGATGGTGATGCTGGGGGCCGACGCCAGCTTCACCTATCGGGGAGGCATCTTCCTGGCTTCGGCGTTGACGGGGCTCGTCATCACAGTGGCAGTGCGCCCCGGACCGGTGGGCCGCCTCCTCTCGGCCAAGCCGCTGCGCTACCTGGGCGCCCGTTCCTACTCCCTGTACCTCTGGCACTGGCCGATCATTTGCCTGACCCGGCCTGACATAGATGTGCGTCTCTCGGGTGCGCCCTTGCTCGTGCTGCGCCTGGCATTGATCCTGCTGGCCGGGGAGGCGTCTTACAGGATGATCGAGCAGCCGTTCCGGACGGGCCGGGCCCAGGTGGCGTTGCATTCGCTGAACGGGGCCGGGCGCAAGGCGGCGGTCGGTTCTCTCGGCCTGTGCGGCGGCGTGGCCCTGGTCGTGCTGGCGGCCTGCAACCCGCCGGCCCTGCCGGCCGCCCTGGCCGCCGGCTACACGCCCGCCGCCCGGGCCGTGCTCGCCCCTGTCACGTCGGGCTCGCCAGTTACCACGGTCCCCCGACCGGCACTTTCCGGCCCGCCCGGCCAGCCGTCTTCGACCCGTCTCGGCCACGCCCGGGGAACGGCCAAACTTGCGACCGTCAAGGTCGCGACCAATGCCGTCACGAGGACCACGGTGACGACCACCACCGGGAGGGCTGCGCTCACGACGACACCCGCTCGGGTAGCCAGGACGACAACGAGCACCCGAGCGGCAAGCCTCCTGCACCAAACGATGACGACCACTTCGTCCGTACCGCCGCCGACAACCTCGGCACCAAAATCGAGGGCCCATGCGACGGTGACCACCACGTCGTCACGGACCAAGCCGTTGCCGACCACATCAGTGCCAACGACCACATCAGTGCCAACGACCACATCAGTGCCAACGACCACATCAGTGCCAACGACGACGTCAGTGCGGGCGACCACTTCGGTGCCGACGCCCGTCCTGCGCGTGCACATTTCGCCGGCGGGCATGTCCCCGGCACCCACGGTGCCGGGGACCACCTCGGTACCTACGCCCGTGCTGCGAGTGCACATCTCGCCGGCGCCCACGGCACCGACCACCACGGGACCGACGGTGACATCACCGACGGCTCACGTCCACGCGACAGTCACGACCACGACCACGACGACGCCCCGGCCCCGGTTGGGCCACGACTACCTGGCCATCGGCGACTCGGTGCTCCTGGCTTCCGCACAAGCTCTCGAGCAGCGCCTACACGGCGACGTCACGGTTGACGCCGTAGTGGGACGCCAGGTGTGGAGCGGCATCTCCCGCTTGGCCGAGTACCGCGCCGCCGGGGACCTCACCGGGTTGGAGGCCGTGATCATCGACCTGGGCACCAACGGCCCGATGACCCCCCAAGATGTTGCCCAATTGCGTGCCCTGACTGCCGGCGTGCCTCTGCTGGTGCTGGTGAACGTACGCGTACCGCTCCCCTGGCAGGGCGAGTCCAACGCTTCTCTGGCTACGGCTAAGGACCTGCCCAGGGTCGTGATCGTCGACTGGTACCAGGCTTCGGCCGCGGCCGGACTACTTTGGCCCGACGGCATCCATCCGGACCCGAAAGGCCAAGCCATTTATGCCAACCTGGTGGCGGCGGCCCTCGGTGATTGAACTCGTCCCAAGCGAGGTACCAACCGGACCTGGCCGCCGACTATCCTCGCCGGGATGGGAAGTGTGCTGGCACTGCTCGTGGCCACCGGGAGCGCACCGACGGACTGGCTACTAGGGACTGCAGCGACTGTCGTCTTCGTGGCCGCCATTGCGGTCCCAGCGGCCGCGCTCAACCATCGAGACCGCAAAAGGCGCCAGAAGGAACGGTCGGCCGCCCGATAGTACGGGGACGTTCAGGCGGAGGCCGGCGCCGGTCCTGACGCCGCCGATGCGGCACGGTCGGCCTGCCGGTTGCGCAGGGTGAGCCAGAGCACGGCCACCCAGCCGACGAGGAGCAAAAACCAGTAGCTAACGGCCCTGTACATCAGCGTGGCCGCCGTCGCGCTCGACGCGGCAACGTGGAACCGGGTAAGCACCACGACTAGTCCTCCCTCGACCAGTCCCAGGCCTCCGGGCGTGATCGGCAGCTCGACCAGCAGTTGTGCCGCCGCGTAGCAAAGCAAGAACCCCTGCCACGGGACCGGTGCGCCCACGGTCAACAGGCCCATGAGCAGGACGACGGCGTCCAGGCACCAGTTGAGCGCGGCCCCCGCCAGGCAAGTCAACCAGACGCCCCACGACGGACGGAAGCATTCCATTTCTCGCGTCGACTCCTGGGCCGAGCGCAGCAGCCGGCACACGCCCTGAGGCGCCAGGCGCTGGGCGCCGCGCAGGGCCCGCCCGAGCAAAGAAGCGAGGAGGGGGGCCCGGCGGAACAAGGCTGCGGCCACAAGCGCTCCGGCGAAGACGAACGCCAAGATGGGCAACAGCTGCAACCGCAGGCCCGGCCCGGTCACAGCCGCGCCGGCCACGGCCACGCCGGCCAGGGCCGCCGCCGCCAGAGCCCCTGCGGAAAGCTCGGCCCATATCCCCAGGGCCCGGCTGGCACCAAGCCTTTGGTACTGGCGGAAGGCATAACCCTCGGCGAACAGGCTGCCCGCCGGGAGCGACTGGGCCACGGCGTTGCTCGCCATCGTCACCGGCAACAGGTTGGCCACGGTCACCGGCAGGTCCCCGACCCGCAACAGGCGGTGCTGGAACCACGAGAGCATCGTGATCGAGCCGATCTCTGCCGCCACTGAGACGAACAGCCAGTGCCAGTGGAGATGGTCGAAGGTGGCGGAGAACTTGGTCAGGTTGCCGGCCCGGAGCGCCACGAAGGGGGCCGCGGCGGCCAAGACCAAGACTTCCAACACCACCCGGGCAGCTCTGTGCCGCCGGTTGGGCCGGTGGGTGGTCGGCACCGCGCCCTCGGCGGTCTGGCCGGCGACAGCCCGCGACCGACGCCCGTTGTCCCCCTCGTCGTCGACGATCACCGGGCGCACTTCCTGCCAAACGCTAGTGCGCTCTCACGAGTTCTCACCATCTTCCTACCAAAGAGGAGAACTTCGTTTCTGCTACTGAAAGTTTGCTGAACAGTGGGTCTAAACCTCCGTCTGATTGGGCCTGACCAGTGCCGACGTGCGACCATGGTCCTAGCGACCGCGGCGGCGCGTCGGGGCACGAGTGAGCAGCTTTCCTGTTCACCTCTTTCCCTGGGCGCGACCAAAGCTGCCGCAAGGCCGAAAACGGCGCAGGGACCGGCCTTACCGCCTTGTCCGGGAAATAAAAGGGAGATCTGTGAAGCTGCCAGGCTTTTTCGCCCCACGAAGTGCCGTGGGCGACAATGCCCCCTCAAGGACAAGGCGCTCGAGCCGACCAAACAGTGTGGACCATCACTTCGAGCTCCCTCGGCTACGGGAGCTGGCCCGGCGGTCTTTCCCCCAGATCCTTGAAGCCATGCTGGTGCCCCTGGTCCTCTTCTACGCCGCACTCTGGGCACTTGGCCCCACCGGCGCCATCTGCGCCGCCCTAGCGTGGAACTACCTGGCACTGCTGCGTCGTATCTGGCGACGCGAGCGTTTGCCCGGTGTCCTGCTGATCGCCACCCTCGGGCTCACGGCGCGCTCGGTCCTGGCGCTCGCCAGCGGTAACAGCCTGTTCGTCTACTTCTTGCAGCCGTCGCTGGCTACAGCTCTGCTCGGCGGGGCCTTCCTGCTCTCCGTGCCTCTGGGCCGGCCCTTGGCCGAGAAGCTGGCTCACGATTTCGTGCCCTTGCCGGCATGGTTCGTGACCCGGCCCAGAGTCCACAAGCTGTTCGTCCGCATCAGCCTGTTGTGGGCCCTGGTCAGCCTGGCCAATGCCGCCGGGACCATCGCTTTGCTGGTGAACGTGCCCATAACGACTTATCTGGCCGCAAAGACGGGCCTATCTGCTTTCCTCACATTGGGCGGGATAGTCGTTTCGTCCTGGTGGTTCCGACGCGGCATCCGCCACTCCGAGCCGGTCCCCGTACCGGCCGCCTGACCCGGGCCGTTTAAGGCTCCTCCCACCACCACGCCAGGCCGGCCAGGCTCGGACCGGTGTGGGCCACCATCACCGGTGTGAACGAGGCGATGAAGCTGGTGGCCGGCTGGACCTGGGAACAGACCTCCCGCAACAGCACCTCGGCTATCTCCGGGTCCTGGGCGTGCAACGCGGCGACGTGCAGGCGAGCGCCAAGGCCGCGCTCTCTTTCGAGCCCCGCGGCCCACAGGGCGATGATGCGCTGGCAGGCGCCCTCGCGCCCACGCGCCGGCCGCAGCGGCCTGACCTTGCCCTCGCGGAACTCGAACAGGGGATGAAGCCCCAGCCAGCGGGCCCCCCAGGACGCCGCCCCGGGGACCCGGCCCCCTCGGGCCAGGTGGTCGAGCGACGGCAGCGTAGCCACCAACCTGGCCCCGTGGGCAGCTCGCTCGGCGGCGGCCACGACGGCGCTGAGGGGCTGGCCGGCGCGGGCGGCGCGGGCCGCGGCCAGGACCACCAACCCCTGCGCCCCGGCCGCTGTCCCTGTGTCCAGGACCGCTACCGACCTGCCGTCTAGCAGCTGGGAGGCGAGGCGGGCGGCATCGTAAACGGCGCTCATCCTCCGGGAGACAGTCAGGACGAGGGCCCCGTCACCGGTGTCCGCCACCTCGACAGCGCGGGCCAGCTCACCGGGCGCCGGACCGGACGTGCTCACGCCGTCCACCGTCTCGCCGATGAGGTCCTCCATGCTCAGCTCGCTGTCGCGGTACTGGCGGCCGCCGATCGTGACCCACATCGGCACCACCGTCACGCCGCATTCCCGGGCCATCTGGGCCGGGAGCGAGCAGGCTCCGTCGGTTACGATCGCGACGCTCAGCGCCCTACCCCCGTCCGCGCTGGCCCCGTCCGCGCTGGCCCCGTGCGGCCGGCAACGCCCGGCCCGCCGGGCAGGTCCCTTTTGGTGTAACTGTCCCGGTCGAACAGGAGACGCCACAGGTAGACCTCGGGGCGGCGGGCCGACGGCGCCCCGTTGCCGGTGAGACGTTTGACCAACATGGGCGCCAGCACGGCGCACGCCGCCAGCCCGCCCCTGCGACCGTGGGCGCGCAACGCCAGGGGCACGAGGGCGACGTCGGCCAGCAGACAGCCCAGGGCCGTCTCCCCTGCCAACTTCCCGGCCAAGAGGCCCACCCCCAGCAGGAGCGTGCCCGCCGGCGCGTTCACGAGCAGCGCGCCCATGGCCGGCGAGATGCCCCGGCCACCGGCTCCTCTGAGCAACGGGGACCAGTTGTGCCCGGCAACGGCCGCCCCTCCTGCCAACGCCGCCGCCCCGGGATGGTCACGGCCGGCGAGCAGGGGGCCCAGGGCACCCTTGCCCAGTTCAGCCAACCCGACGAGCACAAGAGGCCCCTTCCCGGCAACGTCGTACAGCCCGCTCCCCGACACCGTCCCGGTACCGACCGACCGTAGGTCCACGCCGGCGAAGAAGCGGGCCCCGAGATTGGAGAAAGGAACGGCTCCCGCGCCAAAACCGACCGCCATCGCGACCACGGGCCGTAAGCGGTGCACGACGTCCTTTCCCCGGGCCTCGGCCCGCAAACCCGGCCCGGACGGCACCGGAAGGGCAGTATCTTCTCACCCCGGGCGCCATACTTACCGAAAACTCATGTGGGACGTGGGTTACGGCCAGAGTTGATTTGGCTAAGAACCTACGGGACGAACGAGCGAGGGGCCGGGGCCCCGGCGCCGGGACCAGGAATACGCCAAAACCACCTTTGCGTACCGTATGTTTAAACGCGGAGCGGATGAACAGCGTTGAGGAGATAGATGCAGACGTTGCTCATCGTCTTATTGATCGGTTGTGCACTCCTAACCGTGGTGCACATCGGGCGAGGGGTGTGGGCTCGTTCGCGCTCGGTGGAGCGCCATCAACAAGCGCTGCACACTTTGGCCACGTTCACGGCCCCGCTCCAAGGGACGCCCGGTGCCCATGCTGGGACGGGTGACCACCAGGCCCACGTCCGCGTCATAGGCCGGAACAGCCCCGCGGGCGCCGGTGCGCCGAGCACCCTCCCACCACCTCGTGAGGTCACCCTGCCCGGTCCCGTGCGGACATCGCCGTTCCGGCGCCCTTCCCACCTCGATCCGTCGGTGGCGGCACTGGACGCCGTGGCGACCTCACCGGTGATCTCGGCCCGTGCTCTCCCCTGGGTTAGGAGGGGCAGCCCTCCCCCGCCACCACGCCAGCGTCGGGACGGGGACGGCGAAGACGCCACCTTGCCCGGGATGCCTCCGGTGCGCGCCGGTGATGGCCCCCCTACCAGGCCCGTGCCCGTCGTCCAGCCCCAGGTCTTTTACTTCGAGGACGTTGTCCCCGGCAACCCGCCGAGACCGCTCTCGGAGGCTCGGGGCGGGCCGGCCCCGGCGCCTGGCCCTGCCCCCGCCGCGCTCGTTGCTGTCGGCTCCCAACCGGCGGGCAGGGCCCAAACGGAGGCCGGGGCGGGCAAAGAGGTCCGTTCCCAGCGGTCGCCGGTCCTGCGGCCCCTGGCGATAGCGGCGGTCTCGGTAGCGGTGGCGGGCGTGGCCCTCGGCGTCGAGCTCGACCACCCCGGGCGCCGGGCCCCCGTCGCTTCGCATACCAGCTTGCCGCTCCGGCACCCCGCCGCCCCGGCGCGGTCTACGACGACCTCGGTGCCGGCCCCCACCACAACGGCCGCCCCACCGGCGTCGACCGTCCCGCCCGAGCCGGCCGTGCTGGTATCGGCCAACGGCGGCACGGCCACCTACCAGCTCACCTCGCCCACGGCCTCAATAGTGGTCAAGGCCAACGGCCCATGCTGGATAGAGGTCAAGGCGGGCAGCCCCGCGGGCCAGGTCGTGGTGGAGGAGACGTTGTCGGCTGGTCAGCGCTCTTCGGTCACCGGTCCGGCCTGGATACGCCTGGGCGACCCGCCCCATGTGGCGGTGACGGTGGACGGCACTCCGATGAGCGTCCCCGGCGCCGGGACCGCCGTGCCCCTAGACCTCCAGTTCACACTGTCGGACCGGATCTGAAGCTTGGCTATCCCGCCTCAGGCCGGGCGTCCCAGGTAGGCACGAGCACCCGGGCGGCCCGAACCTCGTCGGCCCTCCCGATGGGGGTGGTCCGGGGAGCCAGGGCCAGCATCTCGGGGCTCTCAGCCGCTATTTCGACCAGGGCCGAGGCCAGGGCGGCCACCGTCTCGGGGCTCTCGGTCTCGGTGGGCTCGATCATCAGGGCTTCGGGCACCACAAGGGGGAAGTACACCGTCGGGGCGTGGAAGCCCTTCTCGAGCAGCCGCTTGCCGACGTCCAGGGCCCGCACACCGGCCTGCATGCCCGGCGCCGCCTTGGTCGACACCACCACCTCGTGCATGGCCGGCCGGTCGAAGGGCACGCTGTACACGCCGCGCAACCGGCTCAGCAGCCAGTTGGCGTTGAGGACGGCCGCCTCCGAGACCTTCTGCAGGCCATCGGCCCCGTTGGCCAGGATGTACGCCCACGCCCGGGCCAGGGCCAGGGCATTGCCATGCCAGCCGTGGACCCGGCCGATGGAGCGCGCCGGTTGCTCCCAGACGAAGCTCCCGTCGTCCAGACGCTTAGGCACCGGCCCCGGGAGCAGGTCGGACAGAGCCTTGGTCACGGCCACCGGACCGGCCCCGGGGCCGCCGCCTCCGTGGGGCACGGCGAAGGTCTTGTGCAGGTTGAGGTGCACGATGTCAAAGCCCATATCACCGGGGCGGGTGACGCCGAGTATGGCGTTGAGGTTGGCACCGTCGTAGTAGACCAGGCCCCTGACGTCGTGGACGGCGGCCGCCAGTTGGGCGATGTCCTCCTCGAACAGCCCCAAGGTGTTGGGGTTCGTGAGCATGATGCCGGCCACGTCGCCGTCCAGGTGCTGGCGTAGCGTCTCCGGGCTGACCAGTCCCCGGCTGTCGGAGGGCAGGCTCACGGTACGGTAGCCGGCCAGGCTGACAGACGCCGGGTTGGTGCCGTGGGCCGAGTCCGGGATGAGCACCTTGCCCGGCGAACGTCCCTGGCCCTGGTGCCATGCCCTCATTAGGAGCAGGCCGGTCAGCTCGCCGGCCGCTCCGGCCGGAGGCTGGAGCGTCGCTGCGTGCATGCCCGTTATCCGGCACAGGGCATCGGAAAGCGCCCACAGCAGAGCGAGCCAGCCTTGGACGTACGAGGCCGGCGTAGCCGGGTGGGCCCCCGTGAGGCCGGCCAAGGCGGCGGCCTCGTCACAGACCTTGGGGTTGTACTTCATGGTGCACGACCCGAGGGGGTAGGCGCCCATGTCGACGGAGTACTGGCGGTGGGCCAGCCTGGTCACGTGGGCGACGAGGTCGCGTTCGGAGATCTCGGCCAACGGCGGGGGCTCAGGCCTCAGCTCCTCAGCCGGTACCAGTTGCTCGGCGGTCCACTCGGGTACGCCGGTGGTGCGGAACGACGCCGCCCGCCGGCCCGGGACGGAGAAGTCGAAGATCGTCGGCTCGGCGTCGTGGCCCAACAGCGGGGCGGAGCGGGCCCGGCCCCCGGGCGCGGCGCCCGTCATGCCACGACCTTTTCCAGCGCGGCGACATAGGCGTCCATCTCCGCCCGGGTGCGCTTCTCGGTCACAGCCACGAGGAGGCCCTCCCGACCGCCCACCTGGACGGCGATGCCGGCCAGGAAGCCCTCGTCGGCCATGCGCTCCACCACGACGTCGGCGGGGACGGGCAGGGCGAGGGCGAACTCCCGCAGGACGGGCGCGCCGACCAGGGGCTCCACGCCGGGGACGTCGAGCAGGGCCTGGCGTAGGTAGCGGGTGCCCCGGGCACAGCGCAGGGCCAGTTCCCGCAGCCCGGGCGTGCCCAACCAGGCCATCTGGACCATGGCGGCCACGGCCACCAACGTCTGGTTTGTGCAGATGTTGGACGACGCCTTCTCGCGGCGGATGTCCTGCTCCCGGGCACGGAGCGTGGTGACGTAGGCGGTGCGCCCGCCGCCGTCGACGGTCTGGCCCACCAGGCGACCGGGCAGGCGCCGTACGTGCCCGGCGGCCACTGCCAGCATCCCGAGGTAGGGACCGCCAAAAGCCATGGGGGCGCCCATGGGCTGGCCCTCGGCGACGGCCACGTCAGCCCCCTCCTCCCCCGGGGTGCGCAGGAGGCCGGCCGCCACCGGGTCGAACACGCCCACGAGCAGGGCACCGGTGCGCTGCGCCACCTCGCGTGCCCGCCGGAGAGGATCTATGCAGCCGAGGTAGTTCGGGGACGCACCGACCAGCGCACCGGGCGCCGAGGCGGCGCCGCGGCCCGGCCCGCTGACGTCCAAAGTGGCGGCCATGGCCTCCCAATCGGCCACACCATCGACCAGGGGCACGTCCACGATGGCGGTGCCCCGGCCCGCCGTCAGCGTGGCCAAGGCGGCGCGCCATCTCGGGTTGAGGCCGCCGCTCACCCAAACGGTGCTGCGGCCGGTGGCCGCCAGGGCCAGGTTGACCGCTTCGACGGTGGCCGTGGCCCCGTCGTACACCGACGCGTTGGCGACGGGCAGGCCCGCCAACCTCGAGACCAGGGTCTGGTACTCGAAGAGGGCCTGTAGGACCCCTTGAGCGACCTCGGGCTGGTAGGGGGTATAGGACGTGACGAACTCCGAGCGCCCCGCCAGGGCCCGGGTGACGGCCGGGACGTCGTGGTCGTAGGCTCCCCCGCCGGCGAAGCAGACCAGGTCCGAGCCGGTGCGGTTGGCGCCGGCCAGGCGGGCCATTTCGGCCGCGACGTCGGGTTCGGGCATCCCGGCCGGGAGGTCGAGCCCGCCGGCCAAGCGCAGGGCAGCGGGGACACAGGCGAACAGGTCGTCGGCGCGAGACAGGCCGAGGTCCCCGAGCATGCGGGAGAAGTCCTCGTCGGTGTGCGGCACATAGTGGGCCATAGCTCAGGCTCCTTGGCCCGGTTTCTTGACGAACGGAAGGTGGACGACCTGGCAGGCGAGACGCCGCCCTCGGGCCTCGACGTCGACGACCTCGCCGTCGAGCGTGCCGGCGGCCACGAAGGCCATGCCGATCCCGCACCCGAGGACGGGCGAAAAGTTGCCGCTCGTGAGCTCGCCCAGGTCGATGCCGTCACGGGAAAGCCGGTAACCGGCCCGCAGGGGTTGGCGGCCGGGCCCGATGAGCCCCCGTAGCACCCGGTCTGCACCCCGCGCCCGTTGGGCCACCAACGCGTCGCGGCCCCGAAAGCCGCCGGGCTTGTCCCAGGCGACGACCCAGCCCAGCCCGGCCTCGAGCGGGGTTATGCCCGGGCCCAGTTCATGGCCATGCAGCGGCAGCCCCGCCTCGAGGCGCAGGGTGTCTCGCGCGCCCAGGCCGGCCGGGGCGGCCCCGGCGGCGACGACGGCTTCCCACAGGGCGACGGCGTCGGCGGCGGGGACGGCGCACTCGAGGCCTGCTTCCCCGGTGTAACCCGTGCCGGCCACGACGACGGGCACGCCCCGCCATGTCAGGTCCCGCACCCCGAAGTGACCGACGGTGGTGACCTCGGGCAGGACCGTCTCCATCAGGGCCCGCGACCGCGGCCCCTGCACGGCCAGCACGGCCCGCCCGGCGGTGACGTCGTTGCCCCCGATGGCCGCCAGCACGCGAGAAGTGTTGGAGGCGTTGGGCATCACGTCAAAGCTGTCCTCGCCGGTCCACCAGACGATGAGGTCGTCCAGCACCGACCCGTCCTCGTCCAGCAGGTGGGTGTACTGCGCCTTTCCCGGCCCTATCTTTGCCAGGTCGTTGGTGAGCGCCCGCTGGAGCGTCGGTCGCGCCTCGGGGCCGGCCAGGCGGACCGTCCCCAAGTGGCTGACGTCGAACACGGCCACGTCCGTCCGGCACGCCATGTGCTCGGCCACCGTCCCGTCGGCGTACTGGAGGGGCATCTCCCAGCCTCCGAAGCCGACCATTTGGGCCCCATGGGCATGGTGCCAGGCCGCCAGAGGGCTGCACCGCAACGGAGCCGGAGGGGCCACCGGCAACGTTGCGCCGCCGACCTGCTCGCCGGGCCCGCTCGCCTCATCGGTCACCAGCCTCAGCCTATCTCGGCCATCACGGCTGCCCTGCCGGGTGGCTCTTCAAGTACCGGTAGCGGCTCCGTGCCCGTCCACCGTGGCCGGACCGGCGCTCGGGTGGCCCGCCGAACTGGCCCGGCGCGCTTCGATCTCCATAATGGCGGCGTCGACCTCGGAGACGATCTTGTCCATGCCGAGCACGATGCTCAGCACCCCTTGACCGCCACGCAACAGGTCGAACAGCTCCGGGCCCGACCGGGCTAGCACGGTGCGGTCGTCGGCTATGAGCAGGCTGGCACTGGCTACCTCGGCGCCCGAAGCGCGCAAGCAATCGATGGCCTTACGGGTCGAGCGCAGCGATACCCCGGCGTCGAGGAGCTGTTTGATGACCTTCAGTTGCAACAGGTCGGTGTAGGAGTAGACGCGTTGCGTCCCGCTGCCCCGGGCGTCACTGATGGACGGCCGCAACAGGTCGGTGCGGGCCCAGTAGTCGAGCTGGCGGTAGGTGATGCCAACGATGTTGCAGACCTGCGGTCCTCGGAAGCCCTCTTCAGCCCCTTTCGCCGATGACGTGGTCGCCGCTGACGTGGTCGTCGATGACGTGGTCGCCGGGCCGATCTCCTGGCGCTCCATTTGCCCTCCTCGACTGGGCCCGAAACCGGGTGTTACAGCCACTGGGTAGTTGCAGACACGGGGGTAGTTACATCAGTGTGGCCTGTCACCAGCCACGCCGCAAGAGCCGTCTGGCAAAAGCGCCCGGGCCAGGGCGGGACTACTTGTCGAAGTCCTCAGGCCGGACCCCTTCGATGAACTCGTGGAACTGGGCCACCAGCTCTTCGCCCTCGCCCGGTTCGTCGATGTCCTCGCGCTGGGCTATGACGATCCCTTCGGCGTCGAGCAGCGCCTCCTCGGCATAGATCGTGGCACCGGCCCTGATGGCCAGGGCGATGGCGTCCGACGGCCGGGCGGAGATGACGTAGTTGCTGCCTCCTCGCCGTAGGCGCAGCTCGGCGTAGAAGGTCTGGTCCTTCAGTTCGGTTATCACCACGTGGTCGAGCACTAGGCCGACCTCGGTCAGCACGTCCCTCATCAGGTCGTGCGTCATCGGCCTCTTGGTGACCACGCCCTGGAGGGCGGTAGCAATGGCTTCGGCCTCGGGGCGACCGATGTAGATGGGCAACGCCCGGTCCCCCGTCGCCTCTTGCAGGAGCAAGATGGGGGTATTGGTCGGGTATTCGACGCGGACGGCAGAGAGGTGCATCTCGACCATGAATGAACGTTACAACCGCAGAAGGCGCACCCGGCAGGCGCCCCCGGTCAACGAAGATCAGCCAGGGCGGCGCGCAAAAGGGCGGCGCGCAGCTCGCCCCCGAGCTGGGACAGTTCCTCGATGGCGCGGTTGGCCGCCTCCCGAGCTTCGGGGTTGCGTTGCCTTATGAGCGGCATGATGACCTGCTGGACCATGCCCGCCTCGCGCTCGGCCGCACCCTTGTAGGCCCTGAGGTGGCGGGCCTCGACCCCGTGGCGGGCGAACGCCGAAGCCAGCTGGGCGATGACGGCCGCCTGCTCGCTGTAGTAGGAGACGCTGCCCACCAGTTTGGGGGTGATCAGGCCGAAACGCTCCAGGTCCCGCACCGTCTCGACGTCGATCCCGGGCTCTCTCACGAGCTCTTCGAGGGACCTGTCGTCCTCCCCGCGGGCCGGGGGCGCCTGACCCCGGCCCGATCGGGCCGGTCTCGGGCTGGGCGAGGGGTTGCGGCGGGCCGGCTCGTCCCGCCCACCCGTGCCTTCTCCCAGCCCGCTGGCCCCCTCCGCGCTCCCCTCAGGCCCATGGGGAGCCGGGCCACGGGAGCCAGGGGCTTCGGGCACCGGGCGCTGGACGTCAACGGGGCGCTGGACATCGGTGACCTCGACGTCGGGACGGCGGCCGCTCGGGCTCTCGGGGCCGGGACGGCGACCGATGCCGCTGTGCTCGACCGGCGCCCCGTAGGCGCTGTAGGGGGGGCCGACGTCGAAGAGGGGCTCCGTCAGGGCCGCGGAGCGCGCCGGGGGGCGGGGCGCCTCCGCCGTCGTCTTCGGGGACGCGGGCCCACTCTCCGCGCCGTCGTTCACTTGAGGCCCACGGAGGCCGGCGCGCCCGGGCCCGGGCTGGAGGGGCGCGCCCACGCCGCTCTTGGCACCGAGCCGCTCCTCGACGAGCTCCACGAACCCGCCGTCGCCTGCCTCCTCGTCGACGCCGCCGGGCTCGCCGTTGTCGTCCAGACGGCCTTTGATCACCTTCAGGGGCAAAAAGGCGTCTCGTTGCTGGCGCAAGACCCAGCGCAGGCGCTCGATGTCGGGTTCGTAGAACTTGCGGTAACCCGAGGGCGTCCTCTCCGGGTCGACCAAGCCCTGGCTCTCGAGGAAGCGGATCTTCGAGATGGTCACGTCGGGAAATTCCTCTTGCAGGAGCGACAGGACTTCCCCTATGGAGAGATGGGACCGACCGGCCACGACTTGTCCACCCCCCGTCCCTGCTGCCTAGGCGCCGCCGGCGCCCGGGCCGGCGGCCGTTGTCGGGACCGGGGCCAGGAACAGCAAGCGGAACTTGCCCACCTGTACCTCGTCACCACTGGAAAGGGGCGCGTTGTCGATGCGCTGACGGTTGAGATAGGTGCCGTTTAGCGAGCCCACGTCGTGAGCCCAAAAGCCGCCGTCCGCGAAGCGCACCTCGGCGTGCCGGCGGGAAACCGTGATGTCGTCGAGGAACACGTCGCTTTCCGGGTGGCGGCCGATGGTCACCGCCCCGCTGCCTTCCGGGCTCAGGACAAAGCGCGAACCGGAGTTGGGCCCCCTGGTCACGACCAGGACGGCGCCACCGGCAGGCACGCCGTGCAGCAGGTCACTGGGCTCGAGCTGGAAAGGCTCGGAGCTGGCGTCACCGGGCAGCAGGATGACGGCCGGTATGGCCGTCGTGCTCGGTTCCCCGCCGGCACCCGGTCTGTCCAGGGCCGTCCCGCACGATGAACAGAAGTTCGCCCCCTGAGGGTTACGGTGACCACAGCGGTTGCAGTACAACGCCTCAAGCCTCGAGCAGTTTCCGGTATTCTTCTGCCCCCATCAGGCTTTTGAAGCCCTCAAGGGAGGCGGCCTCGATCACACAGATCCAGCCTTCTCCGTAGGGATCCTCGTTTATGCGTTGCGGCTGGTCACCCAGCTCGCTGTTCACTTCGACCACTGTGCCGTCGAGCGGGGAGTAGACGTCCGACACCGACTTGGTGGATTCTAGCTCGCACAGAGGTTGGCCAGCCACAACAGGCGCGCCGAGCTCGGGCATCTGGACGAACACGATGTCGCCCAGGGCATCCTGGGCATAGTCGGTGATGCCTACCCGGGCCCGCCCCTCCTCTTTGCGCACCCACTCGTGGTCGGCGCTGTAGCGCAGATCATCAGGAACGTTCACGGTGCAGACCATACCGGTCTTCGGAGAGCCGGGCGAGCCCGATCTGGCTTCCGGCCCAAAAAGCCGCTCACGCCCGCAGCACCTTGCGGACGGCCCGGGCGTAGTCCTGCGCCCGCTCCCGGGCGGCGGCTTCGGAGGGGCCCTCGGCCCAGACGTTCGTGAGGGCCTCCTCGGGGTCGGGGACCATGAGGCACCAACCGTCGCGGTGCAGGACCTTTACCCCATCGACCAACCTGGTCGGCTTGTCGTCGTTCATCTCCATGAGCGAGCGCATCACGACGCCCTTTTTTTCCCACGGGGTGACGACGGCCTCGTGGGCGCTGAAGACCTGCGGCAGCGCCGCCACCACGCTCGACAGCTTCGTCCCCGTGGCCGCCAGGAGGGCGAAGGCGTGCACCAGCGCGGCCACGGCGTCATAGGCAGGCAGGAAGTGGGGGAAAATGTACCCGCCTTCCTGGCCGGCGGCGAAGTCGACCCCCGGCCGGGAGGCCACCTCCATGAGATGAGAGGGGGACAATTTGGTCCATATCAGCTCGGCTCCTGCCTGGCGGCACATGGCCTCGGCGGCGCTCGGGGCCGAAACCGGTAGGGCGACGGTGAGACCGGGCGCGGGCGAGGTGCCGCTCGCCGGCCCCGGGGGTGGGCCCAGTAGCAGCCCGAGCAGGGCCATCAGGCCTTCGCCGTCGCTGAGGACGCGGCCGTTGTCGTCGATGAGCGTGATGCGTTCGCCGTCGGGGCCGAGCACCGCCCCGAAATCGGCGCCCGCCGCCCGCACCAGGGTCGACACCCCCCGGGCGTGCTCGAGGCGGTCGAAGCTGACCGACCGCCGGGCGGCCGCGTACGGGTTGAGGGACAGGACTTCGGCCCCGAGCTTGCCGAGGACGGCGGGCATGACGAACGACGCCGCGCCGAAGGCGTAGTCGAGGACGACCTTGAAGCGCGCCGCCCGGATGGCGCCCGTGTCGACCTGGTCGACCAGGGCCTGGGCGTAAAGGTCGGGGATGCGCGCCGGGTAGACGACGTCGCCCGTCTCGGAGGCCAGGCAGCGGCGGAAGTCCTCCCGGTAAAAGACCCGCTCGATCTTGCGCTGGGCCACTTCGGGGATGTCGATGCCGGCCGGGTCGATGAAGCCCAGGACCACGGACTGAGGGTCGTCATAGGCCAGGCGGACGGTGACCCCTCCTGCACTGTGCTCGTTGCGCACGCCGAACCGCGTCACCGGCACGGTCGCCACTTCGAGGTCGATCACGTCGGCCCCGGCGGCGTTGAGGCCCACTATCAGCGCCTGCTTCAGGACCCGGGCGGCGCGGCTGGTGTCCCGGGAAACGGCGACGGTGGCGCCCCTGGGCATGCCCGTGGCAAAGGCCATGGCCAGGCGCACCGCCAGTTCGGGGGTGATGTCGACATTGGCGAGGCCCGAGATCCCGTTGCGCCCGAACAGGTGGCGCGCCCCCCGCGACTCCCACACGATCGAAGAGTTGACGATGGCGCCGTGCTCGACCGTCTTGAACGGGAACACCTTGACGCCGGCGTTCACCACGGCGTGCTCGCCGATGAAGCACTCGTCCCCCAGCACCACCCCCTCCTCTATCCGGGCGCCCCGGCGCAGCTCGCTGCTGCGACCGACCGTGCAACCCCTCACCCTGACGCCGGGGCCGAGGTAGGCATTGTCATGGACCACAGCGCGCTCGACGAAGGCGTCGGGACCGACGCGTACGTTGCGGCCCAGTACCGTGTACTCCCCCAAGGTGGCGCCCGCCTCCACCCGGCAGTAGTCCCCGATTATTGCCGGGCCCCGCAGCACGGCGGCGGGGTCGACCTCGGCGCCATCGCCCAACCAGATGCCCTGGCGCAAGCTGAAGCCCGGCAGTTGGACCTGCACGCGGCCGTCCAGGATGTCCTGGTGCGCCCGGGCGTACGCCTCCAGGGTGCCGATGTCCTCCCAGTAGCCGTCGGTCACGAACCCATAGAGCAACGGCCGCTCCTGGCCCAACAGGCGAGGGAAAACATCGGTGGAAAAGTCCACGACGCCGTCGGGTATGAAATCGAAGATCCCGGGCTCGAGAACGTAAATGCCGGTGTTGATGGTGTCCGAAAAAACCTGGCCCCATGATGGTTTCTCCAGGAACCTCTCTACCGTGCCGTCGGGCCCCGTCATTACTATGCCAAATTCCAAAGGATTGGGCATGGAGCGCAGGGTTATGGTGGCCAGAGCTTTCTTCCGGTAATGGAAGTCCAGCACCGCGCTGAGGTCGATGTCCGTGAGCACGTCCCCGGAGATGACGAGGAACGGCTCGTCGAGCTGGCGCACAGCGTTGCGGACCGAACCCGCCGTCCCGAGGGGAGGCTCCTCGCTGGCGTAGGTGATGCTGGCCCCAAACTCGGCCCCATTGCCGAAATAGTTCTCGATGGCATTGGCCTGGTAGGCAACCGTGACGACGATGTCGGTGAAACCGTGCCGGCGCAACAGGTCGATGACATGCTCCATGAGCGGCCGGTTGGCCATGGGGATCATCGGTTTGGGCTGGTTGTAGGTCAACGGCCGCAGGCGCGTGCCCTCCCCCCCGGCCATGATGAGGGCCTTCAACGCGCCCCCGGCCCGGACGGGGTCATGGCTCCCGCCTCGGGCGTGGCGCGACGGCCTGCGGCCCAGGCGGAGCGGGCCTTGGGCACGTACTGGACGACGGCGGCCCAGGCCAGGACCTGGCCCGCACCCACTGCTACCCAGGCTACGACCAGGGCGGCCTCGTGGTAGCGAAAGGGGGCGTGGGCCAGGATGAAAAGCGGCAGCGCCATCATCATGCCGAGCGCTCCGGCCTTGCCCGCCCGGCTGACGTCGATGCGCGTCGTCCGGGAGAAGAAGAAAAGCAGGCCGCTGCCGGCCAGGACGACCCCCTCTCTCAAGGCGATGACCACGACGAGCCAGATGGGCAGGGCGCCGATGACCGTAGCCCCGACCAGCGCGCACAGCACCAACGCCCGGTCGACCAGGGGGTCGGCCATCTTGCCCAGCGTGCTCACCTGGTCGAAATGCCGGGCGATATAGCCGTCGAGCACGTCGGTGAAGGCCGCCCCCGCCAGCAGGAAGGCGGCCGCCGGCCTTCCCCTTTCGTGGGGCTGCGCCAGCAGGACGACGAAGACGGGCAGGCACACCAGGCGCAGGGCGCTGAGAGCGTTGGGGACGGTTAGGACACGGTCCTCTCCCTGGCGACCAGCTCCCGGCACCGACCGCACCGCTTGTGGCATCCCCGCGAGCATAAGACGAGCGGGCCCCCAGCGGGCGCCTCAGTGTGTGGAACCGAGCTCGATCGCCTTCACCAGCAAGAGCAGGACAGCGATGACCAGGTAACCGCTCATGGCCCGCATGGCCAGGACGCGTCCGCGCGACCACTCCGGTCTCCCCAACAATGCCAGAGGCGGCATACGCCAGCCCTCCCGATAGGCCCGTGGCACAGGAGCCGCTCCCGGCACCGGCGCCGGTCGGCGCCGCGCCACGACCACGCCGACGACGGCAAGGACGGCTGCCAATAGCACGGCGAGCACCAGGGCCAGGAGGGTGACATCGACATCGGGGAGGACAGTGGTGACGACCAGGATCAACGACATGACGATGAGGACACCGATCACCAGCGTCGTCACCGCGTTGAGCCAGAGCCGGTTGCACCACGGCCCCAGGACCGCCCTGTCATTGCACAGCAGGAGCAGGAAAACCGCGGCCGAGGGCAGCAGCACCCCCGCCAGGGCCTGCACCGCCACCGTGATCAGGCCGAGCGGGGCGTGCGGTATGAGGACAATGCCTCCGGCCACCGCCACCAAGCCAGCGAAGCTGGAATAAAAGCCCTTGGCCTGGAAAAAGCTACGGTGCAGCGAGTGGTGGGCGCCGAAAAAGTCCCCAAAAGCGTACGAGGTGCCCAATGTCACGGCGGCCGCTCCGATGATCGAGGCGTTGAGCAACACCAGGGCGTAAAGCGTGCCGGCGGCGTCGCCCAGGCGCCGGCCGAGGTCCCGGGCCACCCCGCCCGCGTCCGTGAAGTGGTGGAAGTAGGTCGTGTGGGAGAAGGCGAAGGCGCAGGTGACCACCATGAGACAAGCGCCCACGACGGTCACGAAGGAGCCGAGCACGGTATCGGCCCGCTCGTAGTTGATGTAGCGAGGGGTGATCCTCTTGTCGACAATGTTGGACTGCTGGAAGAACAGCTGCCACGGGGCCACAGTCGTGCCCACGATGGCGATGATGAGCAGCACCGACGTCGAGTTTGCGCCGCCGGAGATCCCAGGCACGAACAAGCCGTGCAGCACCGGGCCGGCCCGTGGATGGCTGAACACGGCCAGCGGGATGACCAGGAAGTTCGCTACGACGAAGAGGAGCATGAAACGTTCCCACCGCCGGAAGCTGCCCGAGGCCGTGATGGCCACCAAACCCAAGGCGGCGGCGGGGACGGAGACGAACTTGCTCACTCCGAAGTAGCCAAGGGCCAGGTCCACGCCGATGAACTCGGTGACGATAGTGAGGAAATCGAGGACCAGAAGGTTGCCGACCGAGAACAACCCCCAGAAGCGGCCGAAGCGCTCTTTTATGAGCCGGGCATGGCCCACGCCGGTCACCGCCCCCAACCGCACGACCATCTCCTGGTTGACGATCAGCACGGGGATCAGCAGGGGCAGGACCCACAGCAAGCTGGTGCCGTAGTTTTGGCCGGCCTGTGAGTACGTCGCCACCCCGCCGGCGTCGTTGTCGCCCACCATCACGATGATGCCCGGGCCGACGATGGCGGCCAGGGTCAGCAGACGGGCGCCCCAACCCCGACGGCCGCCGGTGTCCTGCAGCCGGATCGTCCCCAGGGCACCGCGAATGTCACCGACGTGCTTCTCGTCGAGGACGGCCGACGTGGAGGCCCCGACCTGCGGGGCGCCGTCCAGCGTGTCGTTGGCCATGGCCGATGGACCTCCGGGCTCGTAGGGCTGACGCGTGGCTTGCCTGGCGCAACGCGTCCACCCGGGGCCCTGCCTAGACGGCCCTGCCCAGTGCCGACGCGCGCGCCAGAGGTTGGTGAGGCGACCCTCTGTCGGCGCTCAGTGCTACTCCTTTTTGGCTTGCTATGCAGTCACACCCGGCAAGAACAGTCGGGAGCAAACCCAACAGGACGTTCCACCATCGGGGTGCGACTACCTGACCCATAAACCTTATCACCCGCGAGGACGCCCCCGGCGGGGCGCGGCCGTGGGCCCAGGTGGCCTACGACCGCCACCGGCGCCATATTTATATTGGCAATTTAGCTAGTTAGTTATTATTCGTGAGACGCCATGCCGTACTGGCGGCGCCAGCCCGTGGGCAGCAGCAGTTCGAGGACGTCGTCGACCGTTATCTGGCCCAGCATGGTCCCGTTGTGGTCGAGCACGGGCGCCACGGCCAGGTTGTAGTCGGTCATCTTCCTCACGACTTCGTGGATATCGGCGTCGGGCGAAAGGGTAGCCGGGTCCCGCCTGGTAGCCACGGCCACGCGGGCGGCCTGGTTGGCCCGCAGCAGGTCGACCAGTAAGGCCGTACCCTCCAGGGAACCGTCGTCGCCCATTACGAAGACCACCCCGGCCGCTTCCGGTGGCGCCGGGGAGGCCTTGACTGCTTCGAGGGCCTCCGCCACGGTCGCGCCGGCCGGGACGGATATGAAGTCGGGGTTCATGAGCCCCCCGGCGGTCTCGGGATGATAACTGAGAAGGGCCCGAAGTTTGGCCTGCGTGGCGGGCGGGAGCCGGGTGAGTATGGGCAGGCGCCTTTCTTGGTCAAGCTCTGTGAGCAAGTCGACGGCGTCGTCGGGGGCCATGGCCGAGAGCAGGCGCGCCGCCTCCTCGTCCGAGCGCGCCCGCAGGAACTCGAGCTGGTGCTCCGTGTCGAGCTCTTCGAAGACGTCGGCCTCAAGCTCCCGGTCGGCTCCCACCGCCCGGATGATCTCTTCGCCCTCCTCGTGGGAGGCCGCCTCCACCAGGTCGGCGAGTTTGGCCGGGTGCAGGCGCCGCAGCTTGCGGAACGGTATCTGCAGGCGTGCCGTCGGCACATGGGCGACGAACGGCTCGATCTCGGCCCAGTCTACGAGCCGCCCCGCCTTGACCTTGCGGCGCAACTTGCGCGGGAGCGCCCGGCGCAACACGGGACGCGAGCTCGTGTCGACCCCGACGACATGCCAGGTGGCGCCGGCCGGGGCCAGCTCGATCTCGTTGGCCCTTACCAGGCGTGCGCCTTCGAGGTGGATCATGTGACGCGAACGCAGGTCCCGTTCGAGCAGCACCTCGCCGGGGCGGCGCTCGAACGGGCCGAGATCGGCCGGCTCCGTCCGCAGGACCGCCTCCTCGTAGCCCAGGCGGACCAGGTGGCGGGCGTGAGCGAACTTTTCCTGGCCTTCGAAGTCCACCACCAGGCCGGTGACTGTGGGGTGCCAACCGGGGCTGTTGGCACCGGCCAGGCGGGCTATCACGTCAACCAACCGCCCCGCCCCCTGCCTGGCCGGGCCGACCACGGTGGTGCCGAGCAGGCATGAAAGGTGCAGGATGCCGCTTGCCGGCGCCGACGGGCCGGTACCCTGCTCAGTAGCCCCCCCCAGGGGACCGGCGACGGCCGGGCCCGGGCTTGGGGGCTTCGTACTTGGAGGCTGGGCCTCAGGTTCTCGGGGCACCCTCCCAGCGTACCGTGCCGTTCGGCCCGGGCGTAGGCGCCCGGGATAGGGCCGTACGGCCCGGCCCAAACGGCGCAAATAAGTGCCCTTGGGCCCTAAGCGGCGAGCGCCCCCAGGCCGGATACTCGCTTTAGCAGTGTCACAGCCCGGCCGCCGGCCCGCCAGGGACGAGCGACGACAAAAGGAGTCCGATGGCTAAGCACGTTTATGACTTTGCAGAGGGCGGCAGGGACATGGTGGACCTGCTCGGAGGCAAGGGAGGCAACCTGGCCGAGATGACCAACCTGGGTCTCCCGGTCCCCCCGGGCTTCACCATCACGACCGAAGCCTGCCGCGCTTTCCTTTCCGAAGGCGAGCTCCCGGCCGGGCTCAACGACGAGATCGGCGAGCACCTCGTCAAGCTCGAGCAGACCATGGGCCGCAAATTGGGCGACCCCGAAGACCCGCTGCTCGTTTCGGTGCGCAGCGGTGCCAAGTTCTCCATGCCCGGGATGATGGACACGGTCCTCGACATCGGGCTCAACGACCTCTCCGTCGATGGCCTCACCAAGCAGTCCGGCAACGAGCGCTTCGCCTGGGACTCTTACCGCCGGCTGATCCAGATGTTCGCCAAGACGGTCATGGGCGCCAACGGCGACCTTTTCGAAGAGGCCATCGCCGCGCTGAAGACTGAGACAGGCGCTCACACCGACCTCGACCTCGACACCCCCCACCTCAAAAAACTGGTGGCGACCTACAAGAAGATCGTGAAGCAGGAAACCGGCCTCGACTTCCCGATGGAACCCCGCGCCCAGCTCGACGCCGCCATCCTGGCCGTGTTCAAGTCCTGGAACGGCGAGCGCGCCCGCATCTACCGCCGCCAAGAGCGCATTGCCGAAAACCTGGGCACAGCCGTCAACATCTGCTCAATGGTGTTCGGCAACCTGGGCCTCAACTCGGGCACCGGCGTCGCCTTCACCCGTGACCCTGCCACCGGCGCACGGGGCGTCTACGGCGACTACCTCGAGGACGCTCAGGGCGAGGACGTGGTGGCGGGCATCCGCAACACCTTGGCCCTCCAAGAGCTCGAGCACCTGAACTCCGCCGCCTATGCGCAGCTCCTCGACATCATGAACACCCTCGAGCACCACTACCGGGACCTCTGCGACATCGAGTTCACCATCGAAAAGGGCAAGCTCTGGATGCTGCAGACCAGGGTGGGCAAGCGCACCGCGGCCGCCGCCTTCCGCATCGCCGCCCAACTCGTCGAAGAGGGCATCATCGGCATGGACGAAGCCCTCGGGCGGGTCAGCGGGGCCGGCTTGGCCGAGCTCATGTTCCCCCGCTTCGACGAAAAGACGGCCACCGCCAGCCTGACCAAGGGCATGGGCGCCAGCCCGGGGGCGGCCGTGGGCAAGGTCGTCTTCGACTCCCCCACCGCCGTCGCCGAAGCCGCCAAGGGCGAGGCCGTCATCCTGGTCCGCACCGAGACCAACCCCGACGACCTTCCCGGGATGATCGCCGCCAAGGGGATCCTGACCAGCCGGGGCGGCAAGACCAGCCACGCCGCCGTGGTCGCCCGGGGCATGGGCAAGACGTGCGTCGTCGCCGCCCACGAGCTTGTGGTCGACACCAAGGCCATGACCTTCACCGCTCCTGACGGCACGGTGGTGTCCCAAGGCGACGTCATATCCATAGACGGCAAGACCGGGGGCGTGTACCTGGGCGCCATGCCCGTGGTGGCCTCTCCCCTGGTCCGGTTCTTCGAAGGCACCTTCGACGCCGACTCCGCCGATACGGACACCCGTGACCTGGTGGCCGCGGTCGAGCGTATCCTGCGTCACGCCGACGCTCGCCGCCGGCTGTTCGTACGGGCCAATGCCGACATGCCCGAGGACGCCCGCCGGGCGCGCCTGTACGGGGCCGAGGGCATAGGCCTAACCCGCACCGAGCACATGTTCCTGGGCGAGCGGCGCAAGCTGGTCGAGGCCATGGTCCTGGCCGAGACGGACGAAGAGCGCCAGGCCGCCCTCGACGCCCTCCTGCCCTTGCAACGGGCCGATTTCTACGCCATCTTCAAGGAGATGGACGGGCTCCCCGTCACCGTGCGCCTGATCGACCCACCGCTGCATGAGTTCCTGCCCGACCTCACCGACCTTTCCGTGAGGGTCGCAGTGGCCCGGGCCACGGGCAAGGTGGACGAGGAGGCGGAGCGCCTGCTGCCCGCCGTCCGGCGCCTGAAGGAGCAAAACCCCATGCTCGGCCTGCGGGGCGTCAGGCTCTGCCTGGCTATCCCGGGCCTTATCAAGCTCCAGGTGCGGGCCATCGCCGAGGCCGCGGCCCAGCGCATCAAGGAGGGCGGCAACCCCGTCCCCGAGGTCATGGTCCCCGTGGTAGGCGCCGTCCAGGAGCTCGAGCACGTACGTGAGGAAGCCGAGGCCGTCCTCGAGGCCGTTAGCCAGGAGACCGGTGTCCACCTGGAAAAGATGATCGGCACCATGATCGAACTGCCCCGGGCCTGCCTGACGGCAGGACAGATAGCCGAGTCGGCCGACTTTTTCTCCTACGGCACCAACGACCTGACCCAGACCACCTGGGGCTTCTCCAGGGACGACTGCGAAGCCTCCTTCTTCCCGCTGTACATGGACCTCGGCATCTTCGGGGCGTCGCCCTTCGAGACGATCGACCGCGACGGCGTTGGCAAACTGGTCCGCATGGCATCGGCCACGGCCCGCACCGTCAAGCCCGGCATCGAGCTCGGCGTCTGCGGAGAGCACGGGGGCGACCCTGAAAGCATCCACTTCTTCAACGAGATCGGCCTCGACTACGTGTCGTGCTCCCCCTTCCGGGTGCCCGTCGCCAGGTTGGAAGCCGGCCGAGCGGCGCTGCCCAAGGCAGTTTCGGGCTCGGTGAAGTCCTCGCAGTAACAGTTCCCCCATACGGCAACGGCCGGGACGGTGCGCGCAAACGCCATCCCGGCCGTTCGCTGTTAACGGGACATACGCGCCCCTAGGGCAGGGCCGCCAGCAGGTGGGCCAGGATCTGTTCCTCGTGGCCCGGCCCGGCCCCCAAGGCCACTTCGGCCAGCTCCGCCCCGGCCCGGGCGCGCTCGGCCGGGGCCAACTGGAGCAGGCCCAGGAGATCGGCCGGCTCCCAGCGCAAAAGACAGGCACACTGGAACAACGAACCGTGGCGGGTGCGGCGCTGCGAGACGCCCACCACCTTGCGCCCTCCCGGCCCGGTCACCTCACCGCCGCCCAGGCCGGCGAAACACACCAGCGCCGACCATTCTCGGCGCAACATAGGCCCTTTCCACACCTCGAAGGCGCCCGGCCCGGTCCGGCACAAGGCGGCCGCCCACGCCTCGCCCACCCACCAGGCCGCTTGCCCGACATCGGCGCACCACAGGGGGTCGGTGCTCGGCACGACCAGGTCGACCCAGACCGAGCCGCCCGGCTCGACCAGGACGGCGCCTCCACCGCTGCGGCGGCGCACCACCTGAGCCCCGGCGGCGGCGCAGGCGTCAGGGTCGACGGTGCCCTCGGGCTGCCCGCTGCCGAGCACCACGGCCCGGTCAGCCGGTTGGTAGGCGTGAGCCACCCGGGCGGGGACGGGGCCGGCCACCAAAGCGGCCGAGAGGGCGTGCAGTTGGGCTACGGTGCCCCCCACCCGGCGCAACTCAAAACACATCAGGCCGACAGCGCGGCCGCGCCCTCCTCCGCCATGTTGAGCTGGACCACCGTTGCCGGCAACCCGAGGTACGGTTCCCAGTCCGGCAGCACTGCACCGAGGGCCGCCAGAGCCCACTGCCGGCCACGAGGGGCGCTCGGCTGATGGCGTAGCTTCATCCCCGTCTCTTCCAGCATGTGGTCGCGTTTGCGGGCGTTGCAGCGCCGGCAGGCGGCCACAACGTTGTCCCAGGCATGAGGTCCGCCCTTGGAACGAGGCACGATGTGGTCGATGTTCTCCGCCTGTGCGCCGCAGTACTGGCAACGGTGGCCGTCCCGAGCGAATATTGCCCGCCGGCTCAGCGCCACATGGGCCTGGTGGGGCACCCGTACGAAGTAGCTCAGGCGCACCACGGAGGGCTCCGGCACGCTCACCCGGGCTGAATGGAACACCCGCCCGGTGGCGGCCAGGGGCTCGGCTTTGGCCTGGAGGACCAACAGCAGCGCTCTCCTGGTGGGCACTACGCAGAGCGGCTCGTAAGTGGCGTTTAGGACGAGCGCTCGCGACATGTCCGCCTACCTTCGTATGAGAGGTACGGGGAAAGGGCTACCCGCCCTGGCTGCCATCGTCTCGGCGGGCATAACGCGAACTTAGCGCGCCAGGGCCCGCATCCAGCGGCACCATTCGAGGTAGCCGACCAGTTCCGACCGGGACAACCGCCCGCCCCCCGGACCGTACATGGCCTCCAGGCGCAGGTCCATGTACTGAGGCGTCGGCTTGGGCAGGGGAGGCCAGCGGCCCCACCACACCGGCGGCACCACGGCGCGCCACTGGCGCACGGCGGTGACCCAGAGCGACGGCCTGCGGGCCAGCTCGGCCAGCGCCCCTTTCCCGAACGGCACCATTGCCCAATGCTACGGCGCCCGGCGGGCCCAAGCCGGCTACTCGGCCGCTCATCCGGCCGCTNNATCCGGCCGGTTATCCGGAGGGCGGCGGGAACCCGAAGGTGGGCGCCTGGGGCGGGGAGGCCACGTAGAAGTGAGCGGACCAGTCGTCCTCCTCCTTGCCGTTGACCCTGACCTGCCAGCGGTAGATGCCCGGCGACAGCGGCAGGCCGGTGGGCAGCTCCATCATGGACGAGGCCCGACCGGGAAAGCCGGTGGGGACGCCCGAGGGGCTGGGGACCATGAGCGTCTGCTCCAGGCGCACCGCCTGGGGCCCGGTCGGCCCGGGGATCTCGACGACATCGCCGTCCTCGGTGAGTAGCTCTATCTCGAGCGTGAGGGACCTATTGCACATGGCCAGCTCGGCTTCGATCAACACCACGACCACCTGCGGCCCGCTAAGCAGCGGCTGGGCGCCCTCGCCCACGGGAGGCCCCATGGGACGGCGCAACTGGGTCACCGCCCAGCCCACGTTGAGCAGGCTCAACGTACCGTTATGAGGGTTCTGGGCACCCTTTTCGGCCAGCAGGACGTAGATCTTCACAACGCCACCGTAGTGGCGCCGTTAGCTCAGGTCCTCGTCGTCCTTGCCCCGGGCCCGGCCTCCCACGCTCCACCACTTCCCCCCGTCGGGACGGCGCAGGCGGCCCCACGGATCGGGGCCGACGACCTCGGGGCCGACGCCGGCGCCATCAGGCCCCTGCCGCCCCCACCGGTCGCGCACGAGGCGGCGCAGGCTCTGGACCAGTGCCACCCCGGTGGCGAGCATGATCACGAAGCCCACCAGGCCCAGGACCCAGGAGAAGGCGAAGGAAAGCGACAACGCCAGCAACCCGACGACGAACCCCGCCACCGCGCGCTTGGCGTTGCGGGCCGCCTCCCGGCTGTCGGCCGGCACGCGCAAGGACCGAGCGAGACCGCGCTCCTGGTGGAACTGGCGCTCGATCTGCTGGAGGATGCGCTGTTCGTGTTCTGAAAGTGGCACCAGTTTTAGACCTCCGTGCCAACCCTCATTCGTAGTCCCTCGTCCGTCGTACGCTCGCCACTTGCCGTAAAGGCTCCTGGCCCAAGACCCCACGGTACACCAGAGCGACCAATTTTAGACCTCGCCCTGACGGCAAGCGGCGGCCGGGCACGGCGCCGGCCCAATGCGCGCGCTCAGCGCGGCTTCAGCTGCGCCAGCGCGTAGACGGTCGTCATCGAGCCCAGCCACCCGGCCCCCATCACGGGCGTGTACTCGTCGTCGGGGCTGGTGCTCGATGGGTAGCCCTGCCAGTACGAGGTGTTCGCCTGGAACCAGGCCCCGCTGTACCACAGTGGGATCTCGGGGAGGGCCTGAAGGAAATCGGTCTCGAGCTGGGCGTAGATCTGCTGCGCCGCCCTGGTGTCCGAGAGCGGGGTCGCCGCCGCCTTTTCGACCAAAGCCCAGGCCGCGGGGTCGGAGTAACGCTCGGCATTGACGCCCGGCTGCTGGTGGCCCTGGAGGGGCAACTGGTACACCGAGTCGAAGTAGGTCCACGGCGTCGAGTTGGGCGCCGGGCCGCTGTCGATGACCATGTCGTAGTTGCCATCGGCGATATCAGAGTCCCGCTGCCCAAGCGGTTTCACGACCACCGACACGTGCACTCCGACCTTGGCCAGCTCCTGGGTGATCGTGGTGGCCGCGTTGACCTGGTCCGTCCAGGCGCTGGGCACCTCGAGGGCAACGTGCTGGCCCCGGTACCCGGACTCCTTCAGGGACTTCTTGGCCATCGAGACCGAGTAGGAAAACCCGTACCGGTCCACCGCTTTGCTGTCCACGTAGGCCCCCAGGTCAGGCAGGAGGCCGGTCGGGCCGGCCACAGTGACGGCGCCGGTGTAGACGCCGGAGACTATGGTCTTGGGGTCCAGGGCGTAGGCGACCGCCCGGCGGAAGTCCACATTGTTCATCGGTGCCCGGGCCGTGTCCATTTCCAGCCATTCCGTGGCGGCGGAGAGCATGTAGGGAGAGCCCGGGTAATAGGTCTTGATGTCGTACCCGCCCGTCCTGGCGGTGGCCAGGTCTGGGATGCCCCGCAGGAGCTGGTTGCTCCAGTCGGTGCGGCCGTTGAGCAGGTCCGACAGGTCTTTCCCGCTCGCGCCGCTGACCACCGCGCACAGGTACTCGAACTTGAACGACAGCCGTAGCTGGGCCGTGCCCCACCAGTGGGGGTTGTCGCGGTAGCAGGCGCCGGTGGGCGTCGTCGTCGCCAGCAACATCGGGCCCGTCGAGACCGGGGACATGTTGGTGCTGCCCAGGGCCGCCCCGGGGGCGAGGTGGGACCACCCGGCCTGCGACAGGACCGGAGCGTGCCAGAGGAACTCCTGCCAGGGGGCGTAGCCGACCGGTGCCTTGAACTCGACAGTGACCGTCCCACCGTTGGCGGTGGCCTTCTGCACGCTGGCCGCGTCGGCATGGAACGGGTCGGCGTCGTCCGTCGCCGCCAGGTTGATCGAGTAGGCGACGTCGGACGAGCTGAGCACGCCGGCCACCGAGCCGCTCCGGTCCTGGACCCAGTCGACACCGGGGCGCACGTCGAGCCGGTAGGTGGTGGCCGAGACCCACGACCCCCCGGTGGCCAACCACGGGATGAACTTGTCGTGGACCGGGTCGAAGAGGAACAGGGGCTCGTACAACAGGCCCTGGGTCCCAGTGTAGGCACGGTCAGGGTCAAGTGGGTTGAAGTCGGTGGGGGGCGACGTCGCCGTCCCGCTGGTGTACAGGGTCTTGTCCCGGGGCATGGCCGGCGTCGACGACCGGCCGGCGTGAACAGGCGTCCCCAGGGCCAAGACCACCGCCAGTACGCCGAGCACAGCAGATCGGCGGTAAGGCGTACCTGTCTTTGACATCCCTGTGGACGTTATATCCATGGCACGCCGTTGGCCTAGTGTCGCGCCGCCCACACGAAGGCCGTGGACCACGCAGGACGTCATGGCGGCTCTGGCGGCCTTCGCCCCTTTGCCCTTTCGGGCTCGACCAGCGACGTCCCCGGTCGTAGCGCCCCAGCTCCGAAACGGGCCCGCACCGCGTCCACGGCCTGGCTGGCTTTGGCCCAGGCCGCCCCCTCCCCCGGCCCCGGCACTATGGCGGTGCGTCCCGAGGTCGCCGCTAGCGGCCGGGCCCCGGCCACCGCGCTACCCGCCGGTCCTGCCCGTGCCCCCGCCACCGCCGGCGCGGGGCCGAGCGGCAACTGGAGCTGTTGGCCGGAGGAGGCCCCGCTCTCCAACAGCCCAGAGGCGCTGACGCCCAGGAGCCGCACCCCGTCCCTCAGTTCGAGCCCGTCCAGCAGCGCCCGGGCCGCCGTCCAAAAGCTCGGGGCGGTGGCCTGCGGGGTGGCGAAGGTGTGGCTACGGGTCAATGTCTTGAAGTCGCCGTAGCGGACCTTTAGGACCACCGTCCGGGCCACCAGGCCCTGCTCGCGCACGTGCCCGGCCACCTTGTCCGCCATCACCACCAGGCGGGCGTCGAGATCCTGGCGTCCGACGATGTCGGTCGAGTAGGTCTCCTCGTGGCCGATGGACTTGGCAGCCCGCCCGGGCTCGACCTGGCGCGGGTCTCGGCCCCAGGCCAGCGAGTGCAACATCTGACCGGCGGCCTGGCCGAGGCAGGCCACGACGGAGGCGACCGGCAGTGCCGCCAGCTCGCCGACAGTGTTCACGCCCAGTTTGTGGAGGCGCTCGGCGCTCGCCTGGCCGACCCCCCAAAGTGCCTCCACCGCCAGCGGCCACAAGAACGAATGGACCTCCGCCTCGGGGACCACCAGCGTCCCCCGCCCCGGCACCGGTCCCCGGGTGGAGGCACGCGGCTTGGCCGCCTTGGACGCCAGCTTGGCGACGAGCTTGCTCGGGCCGGCCCCGATCGAGCACGACAGGCCCAGTTCTTCCGTCACCCGCCTTCGTATGGTGACGGCGATCTCCGCCGGCGAGCCGAACAGGGCGACGCAGCCGCTGACGTCGAGAAAGACCTCGTCCAAACCGATGCCCTCGACGAGTGGGGTGAAGCTGAGGGCGATGGCGTGGAAACTTTCGCTGTAACGGTGGTAGACGTCGAAGCGGGGCGGCACGAACGCGGCCTGGGGGCACAGCCGGCGGGCCTGGGCCATGGGCATGGCCGAGCGCACGCCGTACCCACGGGCCTCGTAATTGGCCGAAGCCACCACGCTACGGTTGCCGGTCCCCCCCACCACTACAGGGCGGCCCCGCAACCCCGGTTCGTCCCTCGCCTCGACCGCGGCATAAAAGGCGTCCATGTCCGCGTGTAGCAGCCACCTCGGCACCGGCCCGGGCCCGGCCCACTGCCTCAAGCCAGCACCACCTTGCCGGCGTCACCGTTCACGGTCCAACGTTAGGGCCTTCGGGCCGCCGGCCTGCGCACCGCCCGCCGACGCGCTAGAAGGGGTGGATGCCCGCTCATGATGTCCCTGCCGCTCTGCTCGACGAACTGCAAGAGGTCGCCCTCCGGGTGGCTACGGGGGCGGCCGAGCTGTTGCAGACCTACTCCGACAAACACCTAGAGCACGTCAACACCAAGAGCTCGCCCACTGACCTCGTGTCCGAGGCGGACCGGGCTTCCGAGGCCTACATAGTGTCTGAGCTGCACCGCTCGCGTCCCGGCGACGCGCTCCTGAGCGAGGAGGGCGCATCGCACGACGGGACGACCAAGGTGTCCTGGGTAGCCGACCCGCTCGACGGGACCACCAATTTCTTCTATCAGGTGCCCGCTTACAGCGTTTCGCTGGCCGCCTGCTACGAAGGTGACCCGGTAGTGGGGGTGGTCGTCGACCCGTCCCGGCATGAGACCTGGTCGGCGGCACAGGGCCGGGGTGCCTGGTGCAACGATGTGGCCTGTCATGTCGCGAGCGGCCGCAGCCAACTGGAAACCGCGTTGGTCGGCACCGGCTTCAGCTACCGGCGCGAGAACCGGGTCGTACAGGCCGCCATGCTGGCCCACATGCTGCCTCGCATACGCGACATACGCCGCATCGGTTCGGCCGCCCTCGACCTCTGCTGGGTCGCCAACGGACGTTTCGACGCCTATTTCGAGTCCGGCACGCATTACTGGGACTGGGCCGCCGGCAGCGTCGTCTGCCAGGAGGCCGGCGGCCTCATCTCCATGTTGCCCGGGGACATCGTGCTGGCCAGCACGCCCGAACTGCTGGCGCCGCTGACCGACCTATTGGCGGACGCCCACGCCGAGGCACAGGCGGCGGGCCTGGGCTAGAAGTGCCATGCCCCGCAGCCCTGATGCGGCCCTAGCCGAACAGGGGCGCGGCCACTTCCTCGTAGAACTCGTGAGGTACGAGCTTGGGCTCCGAGACGGCGTCGTTGAGCGGGACCCGGACGATCTCACCGGCCTGAAGGGCGACCATCGTGCCCAGGCCGCCGTTATGCACGGCGTCTATGGCTGCGATCCCGAAACGGGTGGCCAGGACGCGGTCAAAAGCGGTGGGGGTGCCGCCCCGCTGGATGTGGCCCAGTACGGTGGCCCTGGTCTCGAAACCGGTCCGGTGCTCGATCTCCTCGGCCAGCAGGTTGCCTATGCCACCAAGTCGGACATGGCCGAACTGGTCAAGCTCGCCCGAAGCGACGCTGAACGAACCCTCCTTGGGAGTGGCCCCTTCGGCCACTACGACGACACAGGCATGGCGGCGGCCCACGCTGCGAGCCTTGAGCCGCTCGCACACCTCAGCCACGTCGAACGGTTGCTCCGGGATGAGGATGTCGGCCGCTCCCCCGGCAATTCCTGAATAAATCGAGATCCATCCGGCATGGCGGCCCATGACTTCGCAGACCATCACGCGATCGTGAGATTCCGCCGTGGTGCGCAGTCTGTCGATGGCCTCAGTAGCTATCTGCACCGCGGTATGGAAGCCGAAGGTCACCTCGGTGGCCGACAGGTCGTTGTCGATCGTCTTGGGCACACCGACCACGGAAACGCCCTCCGCCGTCAGTTTGTTGGCTACGCCCAGAGTGTCGTCGCCACCGATGGCAATTAGGGCGTCGACCGCATTGGCCTTGAGAGCGGCCAGTACTTTTTGCACGCCACCTTCGACCTTGTAGGGGTTTGTCCTGCTGGTCCCGAGGATGGTCCCACCGATGGTGAGGATATCCCGGCAGCGGTCCCAGTCAAGAGGGGTCGTGGCCGACTCGATAACACCCCGCCAGCCGTCCAGGAACCCCAGGAAGTTGTCGCCGTACTGGCTCTCGCCTTTGCCCACCACAGCCCTTATTACAGCGTTCAAACCTGGGCAATCGCCACCACCGGTCAACATGCCTATACGCATCGAAATCCCCTTTGCATCCATTCAACAACTTAGCTCTATGCCCACGGCCCAGTACAATCAGCCCGAAGCCGGTCCCGAGCGCCCCGTTTTAGGCGTCGTCACCTTGGTCAACAAGCCTGCCTCGCGCTGAAAGTCGCCTGCGTCAGTAAAGCCTTTGTACACGCTGGCGAAGCGGAGATAGGCGACGTCGTCGCGCCCCCGCAATGCGTCCAACACGGCCAGGCCCACCTGCTGGCTGGTGACTTCGGAGCCCTCGAGGCGCAGCGTCTCCTCAACCTCGGCCGCGATCTGCTCCAACAACGGCAGCGAAAGAGGTCGGTTCTTCCCCGCGGCCTTCAGGCCGGCGACCACCTTGGCGCGCTCGAACGGCTCCCGGTGACCGGAACGCTTGACCACGACGAACGGCACCTCCTCAAGGCGCTCGTAGGTGGTAAAACGGCGGCCGCACGCCAAACACTCCCTCCGGCGCCGGATGGCCGCCCCCTCCTCCGCCGTGCGCGAGTCCATCACGCGGTCTTCGACTCCGGAGCAACGGGGACAACGCACTAGCGCCGACCCTACAACGCGGGGGCCGGGATCTCCGCCCACTGTGGCGCCCGAGACCGGCCGGGACCGCCTGGACTGATCGCCNNGGCTCGGGCTCAGGGTTCAGGGCTCAGGGCACGGCCAGCCGTTGCCCGGGCTGTAGAACACCGCCGTCAATCTCGGCCTCCAACCGCTCGACCAACGGTCGGGGATCACCACCGTGGGCAAACCTCACGGCGATCGACCAAACCGTGTCTCCGGGCACGGCTACGTATGCGTGGGCTCCCGGGCACGCCAGCGTGAGGGTGGTGCAGGACGCCGCGCTCCCCCCGCCCGGGCTGGCGGAGGCCACCAGTCTCTCCGCCACGCTCCAGGCCAGGGCACCCAGGCCGGCGATGACCAGCACCGCCACTGCCCGGCGGACGGCGAACTTCCACCGGGGCACTTCGCGACGGCGAGCCCCGCGGTAAGTGCCGGTACCTGTTTTGAGACCCGACGACCGAAGATCCGACGACCGAAGACTGGATGAGCCGGCGCCCGATGACCTTGCGCCCACGGCTCTCCGAGCCGGGGGGCGGCTCTCCTCCGGGCTCACGTACAGATAGAGCCGCGAGCGGCCCTGCCCCACCAGGTCCCCCTGGTCCATCTGGTCCCGGTTCAGCGCAACCATCGGCCTTCCCTCCCCGCTCGGATGTGTGGCCCGACAAACATATGTTCGGTCCTCACCTCAGTTGTACTCGAACGAGTGTTCGGTGTCAAGCGGGCCCCTGGCGCTACGGCCATGCGAACGTATGTTTGACTCGTGAGCTTGGTAACGCTAACATCGCTCAGCGACGTCAAGCAGGTGCCCGGCGCCGTGGGTGCCCGGGCCGCTCTTGCGGGAAGGACAGCAAATTGAACGAGACCTTGACAGGCAAGCGTCGGGAGATCCTCGACTTCATCGCTGCTCAGGTGCGAGAGCGGGGCTACCCCCCGTCAGTGCGGGAGATCGGTGTGGCCGTAGGCCTGGCATCGACGTCGACGGTCCAGGCCCACCTCAACACGCTCCAGAGGCAGGGCTACTTGAGACGCGACCCAACCAAGCCGCGGGCACTCGAGGTACGTTATGACGCCACGTCGGGCACCGCTATCGAGCGCCGGCCGACCCGCCATGTGCCCCTCGTAGGCGAGATAGCCGCCGGGACCAATGTGCTGGCGTCAGAGAACATCGAAGAGCTGTTACCGCTACCCGAGGACTTCACGGGCACCGGGAACCTCTTCATGTTGCGGGTCCGGGGCGACTCGATGGTGGACGCTGGCATCCTCGACGGTGACTACGTCGTGGTGCGCCAGCAACCCGAGGCCAACGCCGGCGACGTCGTCGCTGCCGGGATCCCCGGAGGCGAGGCGACGGTCAAGACCTACTCCCGTCGGGGGGACAGCGTGGTCCTGCTGCCGTCTAACCCGGCTTGGGAGCCTATGGTCTTCTCTCCCGATGAGGTCACCATCTTCGGGAAAGTGGTCACCGTCCTGCGCCGGCTCTGACCCGGCATTCCGATCGCCGCTCAGGCGGTCGGGTCGTCGCTCTTGGCGTCCTCCGGCAACGGGGGCAGGCAACGCAACAGCTCGACGTCGCCGGTGGTGCGCACGGGGCCGGCGCCCCAAGGCACCACCAAGGTCGTGCCCCGCTCGATGGCGAGGTCCCAACCGTCGCCTTCGAGCTTGCCCTTGCCCGATAGCACCACGACGACGGCGAACGAGGCTTCGAGTTGCGCCGCGCTCCGTCCGAATACCCGTTGGGCGCGGAAATAGGGGTTGGCGGCCACCGGCATGACGTCTTGCACGGCGCCGGCAGTGGCCGCCGCGCCCGACTGGGCGTGCCGCCGCAGCCCATCGATGTCGGCGGCGCTAAATGCCTTTTGCCTCACACACGTGTTCGCCAGCTCTCTGCCCAACCCGAGCTCGCCCCCGGCCGGGTCGAGGTCAAAGCCCTTCAACTGGAGCATTACGGAAAAGTCCGTGGGCTCTTGGAGCTCCACGGCGAAAATGCCCTCACCGATGGCGTGAGCCGTGCCCGCGGGGACCAGGACGGCGTCGCCCGGCTCCACCTTGAGCCGGTGCATGTTCCCGAGCATCGCCTTGGCGTCCTGGTCTGCCACCCATCGCGACAGTTCGGCGGTCTCGACGTCGTGCGACCACCCGACGTAGACAACAGGTTCGGCCCCCCGGGTGCCCAGGACGACCCAAGACTCGGTCTTGCCGTGGCGGGAACCCAGGTGGCGGTAGGCAAAGGACCGGTTGGGGTGCACGTGGACGGGCAGTTGTTGACCGGCATCCAGCAATTTGACCAACAAGGCCGGCGAGGCCCCGAAGTACTTCACGTGCTCGGGCCCGAGCCAGTTGTCGGGGTCGGCCTCGAGCGCGTCCCGCAAGTACCTACCGTCAGGAAGCCTCGAAAGGCCGTCCTCCTCCATCCCGAAGCGCGGCGTGGCTGAAGCCACCCAGTCCTCAGGCCGGTAGGCGTCACCCTCGCCAACTCCGCGCAGTTCGGCAATCGCCTCGCCGCCCTTATAAAACTGCCTTGGCTGGTTGGGGCCCAACTCGATTGGTTGCATCACACCGTTCAACATACTGAGGCAGCGCGCCGGGCGCCAAGGCCGTCCGGTCCGTCGGCGCAAAGTACTGTCACAGGCGATGACACAACCAGAAGTCAGCGACGCCCACAGACCAAGCGCAGCTCCGGGGGTGCTGGTGGTCGGCGAGTGCCTGGTCGACCTGGCCCCGTCCAAGGGGGCTACGCCCGGGACGGGCCAGGGGGCCGGGGCCCACAGCCTGCGCCAACCCTCGCAGCATTTTATGGCCATGCCCGGGGGGAGCTGTGCCAATGTCGCCGTCGGCTTGGCGCGTCTGGGCGTGCGCACCTGTTTTGCGGCCCGCATCGCCAGGGGCGGCTTCGGCCCCTGGTTGCGCGGGTACTTCAGCGACAACGGCGTCGACCTGTCGTTGTCCGTGGACGCCCCCGAGCCGGCAACCCTGGCCGCCGTCACCCTTGACGACCAGGGCCGGGCTTCCTACACCTTCTACGGCCCGGAGACAGCCGACTGGCGGTGGCAGGAGAGCGAGCTGCCGGCACCCGAGCGGCGTGCCCTGGCCGAGCACGGCGTGGCCGCGGTACATACCGGGTCCCTCCCCATCGCTTTCGAGCCGAGCGGCGACGTCCTGGCCCGGTGGCTGGGCAAACTGCGGCGGGGCAACGACGTCCTCATATCCTTCGACCCCAACATGCGCACCGTCCCCGGTGTCGACGAGGCCGCCTATCGGTGGCGGCTGGAGGAGATCATTGCCAGCGCTCATGTGGTGAAGGCCAGCAACGAAGACGTGGAGGCGATGTACCCGGGGTCGAGCCCGCTGGGCGCGGCGAGCAAATGGTTGTCGGCCGGCGCTGTTTTGGTGATCATCACCGAGGGGGCAGGCGGGGCGACGGCGGTGCACCGCAACGGCTTCCAGGCCCACCTCTCCCCGCCCGCCATCAAGGTCGCCGACACCATCGGCGCCGGGGACGCCTTCAGTGCCGGGTTGCTGGCCTATTTCGCCGACCGGGGCCTTCTGCACCCCGACGGCGTCGCCACGGCCGATGCCACCGAGCTCCAAGCCGGCCTCGCCCAAGCCATCGCCACTAGCGCGTTCACCTGCACGCGTCCGGGCGGCGACCCCCCCGACGCCGAAGAGCTGGAGGCTTTCGTCGCCCAACACGGCCCCGGCACCGTGACGTTACCCAGCCAATAGGCGGCTGAGGACGTCCCGGGCGCGCTCGAGCGAACTGCGGGTGATCATTTCGCCCGCCGTATGAGCTAGTTCGGGGTCGCCAGGCCCGAAGTTGGCGGCCGGCGTGCCCCTCTCGGCGAAGAAGGCGACATCGGTCCAGCCCAGTTTCCCGGTCACCGCACCCCCGGACGCTTCGACCAGAGCGGCCAAGAACGGGTGGCCCAGTGCCGGAGGAGCCGCCGGCGCGCTATCGGTGACGGCGAAGGTGTCCCCGTCCTCCAGGCACGGGGCCAACATCTGGCCGAGCTCCCGGGCGGCGGCGTCCAGCCCACGGTCAGGGGCGAAGCGGTAGTTGAGCTCGACCGCGGCCCTGTCCGGCACGACGTTGGAGGCGACGCCCCCCGACACCCGCACGGCTTGCAACGATTCGCGGTACTCGCAACCGTCGATTACGGGGCGACGGGGGGACCAACCCTCGAGCAAAGCCAAGACCGGGCCCAACCGGTGGACGGCGTTGCGGCCCATCCACGGCCGGGCCACGTGGGCCCGCTGGCCGGCCAGCACTACCTCCGCCTTGATCACGCCCTGGCAGCCCGCTTCCACGGCGCTGTTGGTGGGCTCACAGACGACGGCGGCATCGGCGGCCAATAGCTGGGGAGCGTGCCGGGCCAACTCCAAAAGGCCACTGTGGGCGCGGGCGATCTCCTCGGCCGCGTAGAAAACGTAAGTCACGTCCCAGGCCGGGGCCGCCACCGAGGCGGCCAGGTCCAGCATGACAGCCAGGCCGCCCTTCATGTCGGTCGAGCCCAGCCCCCACAGGACATCACCTTCGGTCCGGGGTACCTCGTTGCCCTTGGGCGGGACGGTGTCGAGGTGGCCGGCCAGGACGACACGGCCGGGCCGGCCGAGCCCGGTGCGGGCCACCACGTTGTCGCCCACGCGGGCGACCTCGAGCCATCTCGACCGGCGCAGCGCCATCTCGACGTGGTCGGCCAGGGCGCTCTCCTGTTGCGAGAGCGACGGTACGGCCACGAGCTCGGCCGTAGCCGCCAGCAGGTCGGCCCCGGTGCCCGGGCCCACCTAGATGCTGACCCCGTGCTCGCGCAGCATGTCCTCCAGTTGGGCGCTCGAGTGGCGCTGGCCCTCTTCCAACCACCGGACCACCAGGATGCAGGGCAGGCCGAACGTCCCTCCGGCGAAGGTGCGCGGCCGGGTGGCGCCGAGGCCCACGCACCACGGTGGGACGACGCCCCGGGAGAGCTCCTCGCCCGTGGCGGCGTCGATCACGGGGATGCCCGGGTTGAGGATGCAGCCTTCCCCGAGGACAGCGCCGGCGCCTACCCGGGCGCCCTGGGTGATCATGCAGCGGCTCCCGATCAGGGCATGGTCGCCGATCATCACCGGGGCGGCCTGGGGCGGCTCGAGCACCCCACCTATCCCCACTCCCCCCGAGAGGTGGACGCCTTCGCCCACCTGGGCGCAGCTGCCCACCGTGGCCCAGGTGTCGACCATGGTCCCGGCGCCGACGTGCGCACCGATGTTCACGTAGCTCGGCATCATGACCGCGCCCCGGCCGATGAAGCTGCCCCAGCGGGCCGATGCACCGGGAACGACCCGGACGCCGGCCTCCTCGAACCCATGCTTCAAGGGAAGGCGGTCGGCGTACTCGAACGGGCCGAGCTCGGTGACCTCTATGGCCGAGACCTTGAACAGGAGCAGGACCGCCAACTTCAGCCACTCGTTGACGACCACGTCGCCGTCGGGGGCGACCTCGGCCACGCGCGCTTCGCCCGAGTCCAGCAACCCGACCGCCGCCCGGACAACCTCTGCCTCTGCCACCGAGCCGGGGCCCAGGGAGCCACGTCGCGACCAGAGGGCCTCGATCTCGCTTTTCAGTTCCACAACTGTCATGTCCACAAGTGGCGGATGCTACAGGGCCAGGCGCCGTCAGGCCCCGAGCCGGCGGGCGACGAGCTCGAGGCGCTCCATGGGGGCCACCGCCGCCACCCTCACGTACCTCGCCCCGGCCGCCCCATAGAACTCGCCCGGCGAGACGATGACCCCGCCCTGCTGCGCCAGCCGGGCGGTCAGGGCCCAGGCGTCACCGTCGGGGGCGGGGGCCCAGAGGTAGATGCCGCCCTCGGGCAGGGGCGCGTCCACCCCGGCCGCGGCCATGATCTGGCTCAACCGGGCCAAGCGCCCCCGGTAGGTCTCCCGCTGAGCGTCGGCGTGGGCCTGGTCGGCCAAAGCGGCGGCACCGGCGCGCTGGGCCGCCCCGGGCACCATGAAGCCGGCGTGCTGGCGGACCTCGCGCAGGAACCTCACCACCGAGGGGTCGCCGGCGTACCACCCGAAACGCAGGCCGGCCAGGTTGCTCCGCTTGGACAGGGAATGGACGGCCAGCACCCCGTCGAGGCCGTCGGCCCCGCCGCCATGCCCGAGGATGGTCCGGGGGGGCCCGTGCCATGTGAGCTCGGCGTAGCACTCGTCACTGGCCACCAGTGCGCCCCGCTCGCGCCCCCAGGCCGCCGCGCCGGCCAGGTCGTCCAGGGCGCCGGCCGGGTTCCCCGGGCTGTTGACCCACAGCACCAGTGCCCGTTCGGCGTCGGCGTCGCTCACCGCGTCAGGCGTCAGGCGCAGGCGGAAATGCTCGTCGACGGGCACGGGCACAGCTCTCAGGCCCCCGAGGAGGGCCCCCATCTCGTAGGTCGGGTAGGACAGCGCCGGGTAAAGCACCGTGTCACGCGACGGGTCGCGCAGGTGCAACCACGCCGGCAGGCCGGCCACCAGCTCCTTGGTCCCGATGCACAAGGCCAGCCCGCCGGGGCCCACGCCCACGCCCAGACGCCGCTGCATCCAGTCCGCCGCCGCCGTACGGGCGACCGACGACCCGGCCGAGGAGGGGTAGCCGCGCGTCGCTCCCCCCTCGTCGGCGCTCGCCAGCGCGGTCAGTACAGCCGGGCTCGGCGGGTCGCACGGGCTGCCCACCGAAAGGTCCACCATCCCGCCCTCCAGGGCCGCCGCCGCGGCACGCAGGGGGTTGAGGCGCTCGTAAGGGTAGGGCGGAGGCCGGAAGCCGGCCGGCGCCTCGGCCGTGACACCGCCCGGGCCCAAGCTCACGGGCTGTCCTCGCCGGTGCCAGTCCTGTCCTCGCCGGTGCCAGTCCCGGCCCCACCCGTGAGGAACGGGACGAACTGCCCCATGGCCGAGTTGGGCAGGCGGATATGGACGGTCATGGCGTCTTCGCCCTCGGTCATGGACAGCACCTCGCCCTCGCGGTGCAGGGCGGCCAGGATTTCGCCCCGGCTATAGGGGATGGAGAGGACGACCTCCTGGCTGGTGCGCCGGAGGTGGCCGGCGATGGCGTCCAGGAGGTCGTCCAGGCCCTCGCCGGTGGCGGCGGAGATCACTACCGCGCCGGGGTGGCGGGCGGCCAGCTTTTTGGCCTCGTCGGGCACCAGGTCGCCCTTGTTGAAGACCAGCAGTTCGGGGATGTCACCGGCGCCTATCTCGCCCAGGACCAGGCGCACGGCGTCCATCTGGTCCTCAGGCTCGGGCGCCGAACTATCGACCAGGTGCACGAGCAGGTCGGCCTCGTTGACCACCTCCAGGGTGCTGCGGAACGCCTCGACCAGCTGATGGGGCAGCTTGCGCACGAAGCCGACGGTGTCCGACACCAGCACGGGCTCACCGCCGGGCAGGGCGAAGCGCCGGGTGCGGGGGTCCAGAGTGGCGAACAACCGCTCGTCGGCCACCACCCCCGCGCCGGTGAGCAGGTTGAGCAAGGTCGACTTGCCCGCATTGGTGTAACCGACCAGCGAGACCGACGCCAGACGGCTGCGCCGTCGGCCTTGGCGCTGGAGCCGGCGCCGCCGGGCCAGTTGGGCCAGTTCCGACTCGAGCTTGTGGGCGCGGTGGACCAGGCGGCGGCGGTCCACTTCCAGTTGGGTCTCGCCCGGGCCCCGGGTACCGATGCGGCCGGCCTGTTGCGACATGGCCACGCCGCGTCCGCGGAGCCGAGGCAGGCGGTACTGCAGCTGGGCCAGTTCGACCTGAGCCTTGCCTTCTTGGGTCCGGGCGTTCTGGGCGAAGATGTCGAGGATGACGGCAGTGCGGTCGATGGCCGTCCGGCCCAGGATCTTCTCCAGGTTACGCGACTGCGCCGGTGAAAGCTCGTCGTCAAAGACCACCGTGTCGGCGTCCGCCGACTCCGAGAGCATGCGCAGGTCTTGGGCCTTGCCCTTGCCTATGTAGGTGGCGGGGTCGGGACGGTCCCGGCGCTGGTGGACCCGGGCCACGACGTCCGCTCCGGCGGTGGAGACAAGCAGCGCCAGTTCGTCGAGGTGGCGCTCGGTCTCGACTTCGGGCGGGGCGCCCGACCACCCGTGGTCCCCGGCGGGCAGAGTAACGCCGACGAGGACGATCTTCTCCCTGAACGCCCTTTCTATAAGGCTCATGGCACCTCCCATGAGCACAGGCCCACACGGCGGCTGGGCCCGCTCAGCAAAGCGGCCCCGTCCGGGCGCAGTTCGACCTCGGCCGCCCCCCCGGGTTGGTTGACTGTCACCTTGGCCCCGACGCGCCCCCAGTGGTGCAGAGCGGCGGCGGCGGCCACCGAGCCCGTGCCACAGGCGAGGGTCTCGCCCACGCCCCGTTCCCAGACCCGCATCGTCAGCTCGTCGCGACCGGGCCCGAGAGCCACGAACTCCACGTTGACGCCACCGGTGGCGGCCCCCACCTCCTGGCTGAGAGCCGGGCCAAGGGCGGCCACGTCCACCGTCTCGGGATGGGGACCGAGCACGACCAGGTGAGGGTTGCCCACATCGACCAGGAGCTGGCCGTGCCCCACGTTGCAGCGCTCCTCCGGCCCGCTGACCCGGGGGGTGCCCATCTCGGTGCTCGCCCACATCCAGCCGTCGTGGAGCTCCCGGACATGAGCCGTGCGCCGGCCGGCCGGGGTGAGCACGCTGATGCTGTCGCCCGGGCGGGCCGGCAGGGCACCGCTGTCGATGGCCGCGTGCACCAGGCAGCGCAGGCCGTTGCCGCTCATCTCGGCCTCGCCGCCGTCGGCGTTGCGCAGTTCGAAGGTCATCTTGTCACCCGAGCCTGCCTCCGCCGGGCCGCCCCGGACCAGGCCGTCGGCCCCGAAGCCGAGGTGGCGGTCGCACACCGCCCGAGCGAGCTCGGCACTGACCGGCCAGGACCCTTCCAGGTCGACGAGCACCAAGAAGTCGTTGCCCAACCCCTCGTACTTGGCCAGGGGCATCGTCGCGGTCATGCTTTCCAGTCTCCCAGCAGCGCAGGCAGTACCGCCAGGGGGTTTTCGGGCGCCCCGAACCAGCGCACCCGGGGGTCCCTCCTCCACCACATGCGCTGGCGGCGGGAGAACTGCCGTGTCCGGCGGGCGGCCTCGGCCACGGCGTCTTCCAACGTGCTCCGGCCCGCCACGTGCGCCAGCAGCTCCCGGTAGCCCAACGCCTGGCGGGCGGTGCGCGAGAGGCCTCCCGGACGTCCGGCCAGCGCCCGCACTTCGTCGAGGAAGCCGGCGTCCATCATCGCCACCAGACGGCCCTCGATACGCCGGGCCAGGACGTCGCGGGGCAGCCACACCCCGGCCAGGCGCCAGCCCGTGGGCGGAAAGGCGTCGACCCCGGGACCGAAACTCGAAAAAGGCCGACCGCTACCCAGCGTCACCTCCAAGGCGCGCAGCACACGGCGGCGGTTACCGGGCTCCGCCCGAGCCGCCCCGACCGGGTCGAGCTCTTTCAGGCGCCGGTGCAGGGCCACCGTGTCCGGTTGCCCGTCCAGCTCGTGCCACAGGTCCGGCCACCGTCCGGGAACGGCAAAATCGTCGATGAGAGCGTGGAGGTACAAGCCGGTACCGCCAACGAAAAGTGCCCGCCGGCCCCGGGCCTCGATCCCGGCCATCACCCGGCGGGCCTCGGCGGTAAAGCGGACGACGTCCCATTCGTCGCCCGGGTCGGCCACGTCGATCAGGTGGTGCGCGACGCCGCCGCGCTCGCCCTCGGGCGTTTTTGCCGTCCCAATGTCCATTCCTCGGTAAACCTGCATGGAATCGGCGCTCACGATCTCCACGTCGCCGAGCTCCAGGGCGGCCAGCACGGCCAAAGCGGACTTCCCGCATGCCGTCGGGCCGACCAGGGCCAGCGGCCCCGGCGCGCCATGACCGGTCGCGCCATNNCCGGCCGGTCCGCTCAGTTGGCCATCACCGGGATGAGCTCTCGATGGCGGGGCGGGGAGATGACCCGACCGAGCCTGGCCTTTAGGAAATGGGGGGCGGCGCGCTCGACTACCGCCTCGACCACCATGCCGGCCCGCAGAGGCCCACCGTCCAGGTGAACGAGCTTGTTCTGCCTCGTCCGCCCGGAAAACACGCCGGGGCCGCCCTTTTTGGCCGGGCCCTCCACGAGCACCTCCTCGGTCAGGCCCACCCGGGCCTGGTGGCGCCTCAGAGCGCTGCGCTCCACCACCAGGCGGAGGCGCTCGAAACGGTCGGCGACGACTTCGGGAGGTACGAACTCCTGCGTGCGGGCCGCCGCCTCGGTGCCCGGACGGGGAGAGTAAATGAACGTGTAGGCGCTGTCGTACTCCGCCTCGGCCGCCACCTCCAGGGTCCGTTCGAAATCGGCCTCGTCCTCGCCCGGGAAACCGACGATTATGTCCGTGGTCACGGCCAGGTCGGGCACGGCGGCCCGGGCGGCTGCCAACCGCTCGAGGTACCGCTGCGCCGTATACCCCCGCCTCATAAGGCTGAGCACCCGGTCGCTGCCGGACTGGAGAGGGAAATGCAGGTGCGGGCATACGGCCTTTTCGGTGGCCATCGCCTCGATGGTCTCAGGGCGCAGGTCTTTGGGGTGAGGGCTGGTGAAGCGCACCCGTTCGATCCCCTCCACAGCTGCCACCGCCCTCAGCAGGTCGGCAAACAATGGCCGCGCCCGGGGCGCCCCGGCCGCCGCCCACTGCTCCCCCGTCATGTACGCGTGCGCTCGCCAGTCGTCCGAGGCGCGGGCTTTCAACGCCAGGTCCCGCCCGTAGGAATTGACGTTCTGGCCCAGCAGGGTCACCTCCACGGTGCCGCGGGCCGCCAGTTGGGCCACCTCGGCCACCACTTCGGAAAAGGGCCGGCTCATCTCCCGGCCCCGGACCGAGGGGACGATGCAAAAGGCGCACTTGTTGTCGCAACCGACCTGGACCGTGACCCAGGCGGCAAATGGAAGTTCACGCCGGACCGGCAAAGCCGACGGGAACTCGTCGGCGGCATTAGCCGCCGCCTCCAGGATCTCCACCACCGGGCCCTCGCGACGCGCCCGCTCGAGCAGGGTGGCGGCGTGGCCGACATTATGGGTGCCGAAGACGGCGTCGACCCACGGCGCCCGCTCCATGACCTTGTCCCTGTCTTTTTGGGCCAAGCAGCCGCCAACGGCGATCTGCAGTCCCGGCCGCTGCTGTTTGAGCGCCCGGAGCTGGCCGAGGTTGCCATAAAGACGGTTGTCGGCGTTCTCCCTTATGCAGCAGGTGTTGAAAATCACGACATCGGCGTCCTCGACGCCATGCGCCGCGACCATTCCTTCGGCTTCGAACAGGCCGGCCAGGCGCTCCGAGTCGTGCACGTTCATCTGGCAGCCGAACGTGCGCACCAGATAGCGACGGGGCGGGGCCGCGGGCGTCGGCACCGCTTGTTTACGCTCTGGCGAGGTCACTCCTAGATCGTAGTACCCTCTCGCCTCCCGCCCGGCCGGCGCCGTATTGCAGAAGAGCTATCATTGGCGGCGTCGCCTCGGTTGAGCGGGTCCCCGCCAGCCTGCTCCCGAGGCGGCGTTAAAGCCGGGGCGTTTGCGCCCGGGACGGCGTTGAAGGAGGCACCCATGGTCAGTGATCTTGAAGATGCCCGTCGCCGAGAACCGTCCTACGTCCTCGGCGAGCGGGACATGCTCGAAGCGTGGCTCGAGTTCCACCGCACCACCCTTCTGCTCAAATGCGAGGGACTTGATGACGAGCCCCGCAAGAGCCGGCTCGTCCCCACCTCGAAACTCTCCTTGCACGGCCTGGTGCGTCACATGGCCGAGGTGGAGCGCAGCTGGTTCCGCCGCGTCCTGCTGCGCCAGGCGGACGCCCCCCGGGTACTTCGCCCCGAGGCCAACTGGGACGGCGATTGGGACTCCGACCTCGGTCCCCTGGACCAGGCGGTGTGGGCCGCCGACCTGGCCGCCTGGCAAAACGAATGCGAGCAGAGCCGCCTCGCAGCCGCCTCCCACGCCCTGGACGACACGGGCCTGCGGTACGGAGAACCCGTGTCGCTGCGCTGGATTTACGTCCACATGATCGAGGAGTACGCCCGCCATAACGGCCACGCCGACCTGCTCCGGGAAATGGCCGACGGCGCCGTCGGCTGGTAGGGCGCTGAGGCGTCCCTCGTGCGCTGTTTCGTAGCAGCCTGGCCCAGCGCCGAAGTCGTTGCCGCGCTGGCCTGCCTGCCTCGCCCGAAGAGCGAGCGGTGGCGGTGGTCCAGCGAGGACCAGTGGCACGTGACCCTTCGCTTTTTCGGCGAGCTCAGCCCGGTCCAGGTAGACGAGGCCGCCGCCGCGCTCACCGAGGTGGCCCGGGGACTGCCCGGGGACATCACGGCCCGGGGCGGCCCGGCGACGAGGTTCCTCGGGCCGGGCCTTTTGATCTGGCCCGTTGATGGCCTGGGCCCGGCGGCCGCGCCGGTCGGACAGGCGACCGCCCATATAGGCCAGCCGGTAGCGGACCGGCCGTTTATCGGGCACGTGACGATTGCCCGCGGCGCCCGGGGCGCCGACCTGCGCCAGGCCCCCCATCTGCTGAGCTCGCTCAGCGCGTCCTGGCCGGTGACTTCCTTGGCGCTCGTCCACAGCCAGCTCGGTGCCGGAGGGGCCCGCTACCGGGACATCTACACCGTCTCGCTCGGCTCGTCCCGAGATCAGTCGCGCCCGCCTGGGGGCCCGACCTGAGCCGGGCTTCTTCCCTGGTCCGTGGCCCATCGGTATCCACCACCGAACATATGTTTGCTAGTATCGTGACAGGAGTTACAGTGATGAAGTTACGGCCGGGCCGGACCGCCATAACCGGACCGGACGGCCATAACCGTCACACCCGCTTCGTAGGTTGCTCATAGCACGCCAACTACAGACAGACGACTTGAGGAGGACGGTCCCGGTGGAACGTGAAAAGGCACTGGAGATGGCCATGGGCCAGATCGAGAAGCAGTTCGGCAAAGGCGCCATCATGCGCATGGGCGAGAACAGCCACATGCAGATCGAGTCCATCTCCACTGGGACCCTTTCCCTGGACCTGGCGCTCGGCATAGGTGGCCTGCCCCGCGGCCGCATCGTCGAGCTGTTCGGACCGGAGTCGTCGGGCAAGAGCACGCTGGCCATGCACGTCGTCGCCGAAGCCCAACGCAACGGCGGCATCTGCGCCTACATAGACGCCGAGCACGCCATGGACCCCGTCTACGCCGCCGCCATCGGTGTCAACGTCGACGACCTCCTCGTCTCCCAGCCGGACACCGGCGAGCAGGCCCTCGAGATCACGGACATGCTCATCCGCTCCGGTGCTCTCGACGTCGTGGTCATCGACTCGGTCGCCGCCCTCACGCCCCGGGCCGAGATCGAAGGCGAGATGGGCGACGCCCATGTAGGCCTGCAGGCCCGCCTCATGTCACAGGCGCTGCGCAAGATTACCGCCACGCTTAGCAAGTCCAACACGATCGCCATATTCATCAACCAGCTGCGAGAAAAAATCGGCGTCATGTTCGGCTCTCCCGAGGTCACCCCGGGGGGCAGGGCCCTCAAGTTTTACTCCTCCATCCGCCTCGACATCCGCCGCATCGAGTCCATCAAGGACGGGGCCGAGATCGTAGGTAACAGGACGCGGGTAAAAGTCGTGAAAAACAAATGCGCGGCGCCCTTCAAGCAATGCGAGTTCGACATCATGTACTCCAAGGGGATCAGCCGTGAAGGCTCCCTCCTCGATGTCGCCACCGAGTTCGGGATCGTGCGCAAATCTGGCGCCTGGTACACATATGAGGGCGAGCAGATAGGCCAAGGTCGTGAAAACGCAAAGACGTTCTTGGCCGAAAACCTCGAATTGATGATCGAGATCTCCGAGAAGATCCGCCAGAAAGTAGGAGTGGGCGGGGCCGCCCCCGCCGGCGCCCCGACCGTCGACGACCCGCTCGTCCTCGAAGACTGAGACGCAGCCGGCGCTTACGGGACCATACCGCCGCGGGCTGGCCGCTAATTCGTAAGCCCTTTATGGGCCCCCGCCGTTATCGGCTGGTTATTGGCCCGGCTGAGCCGGGAGGGCCAAGAGCGCCCGGCGCAGGAGGTCGAGCGCCGACGTCGTGGCCACCTCGCGCACGGTAGGCCGTTGTCCTCTCAGGGCCAGCCGGGCCACCCGAGCTCCAGGAGACCCGGCCACGGCGTCGTCGGGCAAGCCGGCCAACCCGACGAAGACCGTACCGGGAGGCTGGTCGTCCTGGGCGGCCGGCCCCGCCACTCCCGTGAGCGAAAGGCCCAGGTCCGCGCCCAACAGGCCCGCCACTCCTAAAGCCATCTCCCGGGCCGCCCGTTCGCTCACCACCGGCCCCGGGCCCACGCCCAGTAGGCCTCTCTTCACGTCGCTGCCGTAGGCGACCACGTCCCCGGCGAACCAGTCGCTGGCGCCGGGGACGGACGTGAGGCGCGCCCCCACCATCCCTCCGGTCAACGACTCGGCCACGGCCAGGCGCAGCCCCGCCCGCACCAGCAAGCGGCCCACCACCAGTTCCAGGCCTTCGGTGTCCACCCCTCCCACCGCCTCGCCCAGCAGGGCGCGCAGCCCGGCCTCTTCGACGTCGAGGGCACGCTCGGCGTCGGCCCCGGCAGAACTCCCTGTGGCCCGGGTCGTGACCCGCACCCTCACCCCCTCGGTAGCACTGGCCAGGAAGGCGATGGTGGTAGGGCTCCCTTCCAACGCCTCCAGGCGGGGCCCTGCTATTTGGGCCACCCTGGACTCGGGCACGCCCCAGACGCGCAGGAACCGGCTACGGATCGTGGCCACCTCTCCGGCCCGCTCCACCAGGTCGGGCACGACGGCGCCGTCCACCATCTCGCGCATCTCGGCCGGCACCCCGGGCACGGCGTAGACCACCTTGTCCCCCCCGGGCCCTTTCACCGGGCAGATGAGCCCGGGGGCGCTGCCGATGACAGGCTTGATGGTCAGGGCCCCGACGGGCACGTCGGCCTGCTTGTAATTGGTGTCAGGGACGTCCCGGCCCCGGAAGCGTTCCTTCAGCCCCACCACGATCTCGGGGTCGCGCACGAGCGGGACGCCCATGACCTCGGCGATGGCCTCCCGGGTGATGTCGTCCTGGGTGGGGCCCAGCCCGCCGCAGCAGATCACGGCGTCGGCCCGGTCCAGGGCCACCCGCAAGGCGGCGACCATGCGAGCGTGGTTGTCGCCCACCTTGGCCTGGTAAAAACAGGCAATACCGGCGGCGGCCAGGCGTTCGCCTATCCAGGACGAGTTTGTATCGACCACCTGGCCCATGAGCAGCTCGCTGCCGATGGCCAGGACCTCACAGTCCATCCGCCGGGCCTCCCTACGTGCTCGTGGCCACGGCCCGGCGCCCCGAGCGGGAGTCGAGCAGGTACTGGGCGGCGCTGGCCCACGCCAGCACGACCGCCAACCACAGGGCGGCATGCGAGAAGGTGAGCCGCGAAGGCCACGCCACCGGCAGGAGCAGGAGGGCCACTGTGAAAAACTCGACCAGGGTCTTCAGCTTGGCCACCTTGCGAGCGGGGACGCTCACCCCTCGTTTGGCCACGACGACCCGGTAAGTGGTGATCACGACCTCCCGCCCGGCCAGCAGGGCTACGGGTAGGAAGGCGACCTTGTCCAGCGACACCATGGCCGCCAGGGCGCCCAGCACCAAGAACTTGTCCGCCAGAGGGTCGAGGAAGGCGCCCGAGGCGCTCGGGCCCCGGCGCCGGGCCAGCCAGCCGTCGGCGAAGTCGCTGAAGGCCAGGACGGTCCAAAAACACACCGCCCCCCACGAAGGCGTCGCCCGCAGGATGATGACCACCAGCACGGGCGTGGCCACCAGGCGGGCCACGGTCACCCCGTTGGCGGCCGTCTTCAGGCGCCAGGGCGAGGCAACTACGGCATTGTCGGTCACTACCTTGTCGGTCACTACGGCATTGTCGGTCATGCCGTCACCCCGACGCCGACGCGGCTCGCCACGGGCACAGCCACCAGGTCCGGGCCCATGGCCCCGGTTATCTCCAGCTGCGCCCAGCTGCCCACGGGCAGATGGGCGGGCACGGTGATGATGCCGTCGATCTCGGGCGCCTCCCGGTGGCTGCGGGCCTGGCCGGGCTCGTCCACCAGGGCCAGGCACCGGCTGCCCACGAGGGCGTTGCGCTTGCCCGCGGTTATGACGTCTTGGGCCTCGGAGCACTCCCGCAACCGCTCGGCCACCAGTGTGGGCGCGACGTGGCCGGCCAGCCTGGCCGCGTACGTCCCCTCCTCGTTGGAGAAGGCGAAGAAACCGGCCCAGTCGAGCTGCGCCTCGTCCAGGAAGGCCAAGAGGGCGTCATGGTCCTCCTCGGTCTCTCCCGGGTAGCCGACGATAAACGAAGACCGCAGTGACGCCTCGGGGAAGCGACGGCGGATGGTGGAGATCTTCTCCAGGAAGCGGGCCCCGTCGCCGAAGCGACGCATCCTGCGCAGCAGGGGCCGGGAGACATGCTGCAACGACAAGTCGAAGTACGGGCACCCGCTCTCGCCCACGGCGTCGATGAGCTCGTCGGTCAGGCCGGAGGGGTAGATATAAAGCAGCCGGGCCCGTTCGGCCCTTTCCCGCACGGCGCGCAGCAAAGAGACGAGACCGTCGTCGGCCGAGCCCCCCGCTAGCGACTTCCCCGGCAACGGGACCACATTGGCGCCCGTCCTGGAGATGTCGCGGCCCCACGAAACGAGGTCCTGGGCCACCAGGACGACCTCCTGGGCGCCGAGCCCTTCGACCTCGGCCAGCACGGCGGCCGCCGTCCGCGACTGCTGAGGGCCCCGGAAGGAAGGAATGGCACAAAAGCCGCAGTGGCGGTCGCAGCCTTCGGCGATCTTCACGTAAGCCCACGGGGCCCGCGCCGGCGGGCGGGGCAGGTTGAGCAGGTCGAAACTGGGCACCGGGCGGGCATCAGCCGCCACCTGGCGGGGGCTGCGGACCAGCCTCACGGGGGCCGATGGCGGCGCCGAGCCGTTGGTGCACAAGGTGGTCACCGGTACGCCGAACCCGGCCACCTGGTCCACCTCGGGGAGGGCATCGGCCAGCTCCTGGCCGTAGCGCTCGGCCATACAGCCGGTCACGGCCAGCTTCGCCCCCGGCTTTTTCAGCGCCGCCAGTTGCAGCACAGCGCCGATCGACTCCTCCCGGGCCGCCTCGATGAAAGCGCATGTGTTGACCACTACCAGGTCGGCTTGGCCGGGGCGGCTAGCCGCCCGGTAGCCTTCCGATTCCAACAAGCCGATGAGCTTGTCGGAGTCGACCTGGTTCTTGGGGCACCCCAGCGTTTCCAACCAATAACGGGGCATCCTGACCAGCGTACCGGGCGAGCAGTAGGCCGACCTGTTCGTGGAGGGGCCGTTGGCCACCTTTTCAGAACAACTCTTGCACCACGGTCCCCCCAAGGTCCGCCTCCAGCTCGAGCACCTCGCCGTCCAGGCCGAGCTGCGCCATCAGGGACCGGGCCGAAACCGCCACGGCGCCGGCGTCGTCGACGTTGCATATCCCGAGCACACTGGAGCCCGCGCCGGACCAGCACGAGGTGAGGGCGCCCGCCTCCCTGAGCCCGGCCAGCAGCTCGGGGGCTTCGGGGAACAGCGGCCGGCGCTGGTCCTGGTGCAGCCGGTCATCACCGGCGGCGGCCAGGAGCTGGGTGTGATCGGCCAGGCCGGCCACGAGCAGCCCGAGACGACCGAGGTTGAAGGCGGCGTCCTCGTGAGGGACCATCTCCGGCAGCGTGCCCCGGGCCCGGGACGTGGCCAGCTGTTTGTCGGGCACGACCACCACGAAGCGGATGTCGGGGTCGAGGCGAAGGTGACGGGCCACGGGAGCCCCGTCGACCACGGCCGCCACCACCAGGCCGCCCATGGCCGACGCCGCCGCGTTCTCGGGATGGCCGTCTACGGCGAAGCCGTAGGTGAACGGGTCCTTGGCCCCCGCCGCGGCGGCCGCCGCCACGGCCAGGGAGGCAGACGAACCGAGGCCCCGGGCCACGGGGATCTGAGAGCGGACGCACAGCTCGAAGCGGTCGTGACCAAGAACCTCGGCCGCCACCCGGGCGGCCAGGTGGGACGGCCCGGCGGCCAGATTGGCGCCATGGCCTTCGGCCACCACCAGCAGCCCTTCGGGCCGGGAAGTCAGCTCCACTTCCACGTAGAGCTTGAGCGCTACGGCCAGGGCATCAAAACCCGGTCCGATGTTGGCCGACGAGGCCGGCGCCCTGGCAATTCGGTGCACGCTCGCCCCTATGCCTGGCCGAGCGGTGCTCTGGAGGGAGAGCTCAACGGTCCTCGAGCTCTTCGGCGGTCATGAGCACGGCGCGCGCCTTGGAACCCTCGGAGGGGCCTACCACCCCCCTCTGCTCGAGCAGGTCCATGAGGCGCCCGGCGCGGGCGAAGCCCACGCGCAACTTGCGCTGGAGCATCGACGTGCTCCCGAGCTGGCTTCGCACTACCAGTTCCATGGCCGTTTCCAAAAGGTCGTCGTCGTCCTCGTTGCCCTCGCCGGGGCCGCCGTTGCCTGCCTCAGGCCCTTCGACGCCCTCAACATAGGATGGGCCCGATTGGCGCCGCCAATGCGCCACCACTTTGCGCACGTCCTCTTCGTCCACCCACGGGCCCTGGAGGCGCCGGGCGTGGCTGGACGACGCCGTCAGTAGGAGCATGTCCCCCTTGCCGATGAGGCGTTCAGCCCCGGGCTGGTCCAGCACGACGCGGCTGTCCGCCAGCGACGAGACGGCGAAGGCCAGGCGCGAGGGAATGTTGGCCTTGATGAGGCCGGTTATGACGTCGACCGATGGGCGCTGTGTGGCCAGTACCAGGTGGATGCCGACGGCGCGGGCCATCTGGGCGATCCGGCAGATGGATTCCTCCACGTCCCTGGCCGCCACCATCATTAGGTCGTTGAGCTCGTCGACGACCACCAAAATGAACGGCAGGCGCTCGTAGCGGGGTGGGCTCTCCGGTCCAGCTGGCTCCGCCCTGCCCAGGCTCGCGCCGGCCGGGCTCACTGTGGCCGGGACGGCGCCCTCGCTGTCGGCGCCCGTGCTACCGGGGGCCGTGCCCTCGAGGTCGATGTCGTCGAGGCCGATCTCGTCCGGCCCAAACTCGCCTGGGCCGATCTCGTCCAAGCCATCGTCCGCCACCCCCATTCTGTCCAGGTCACCCCGGTCCCAGGCCGCGTTGTAACCGGTTATGTCGCGCATGCCGACCTCGGCCAGCAGGTCGTAACGCCGCTCCATCTCCGTCACGGCCCAGCGCAGGGCATTGGCCGCTTTCTTGGGGTTGGTCACCGGCGCGGTGAGCAGGTGGGGCAGGCCGCTGTAATGGCCCAGCTCCACCCGCTTGGGGTCGACCAGGATCAGGCGCACCTGGTCGGGGGTGGAGCGGATGAGGACCGACGTCAACATCGAATTGATGCAGGACGACTTGCCCGACCCGGTGGACCCGGCGATGAGCAGGTGGGGCATTTCGGCCAGGTTGACCAGCACCGACCGCCCGGCGATGTCCCTTCCGGCGGCTACCTCCAGGGGGTGGCGGGCGGCGGCAGCTTCGGGGGACGACAGGATGTCGCCGAGGTTCACGGTCTGGCGCTGGCGGTTGGGGACCTCGACACCTATGGCCGAACGCCCCGGGATCGGCGCTATCAGCCGGACGTCGGCCGCGGCCAGGGCGTAGGCGATGTCTCTTTGCAGGGCGGTGACCTTTTGCACCTTGACGCCGGGGCCCAGCTCCAGTTCGTACCGGGTCACGCTCGGGCCCACGGTGGCCCCCACCAGTCGCGTCTCCACGCCGTGCGCAGCCAGGGCCCCCTCGAGGGTCTGGCCCAGGATCTCCACCTGGCGGCGGTCGACGTCGGTCTGGCGGGAACGGCGGAGCAGGGCTACGGGCGGCAGGCGCCACATGGGCTTGGGCCGCTTGGGCAGGGCCAGGTCGATGGCCAGCTGCTCGGCGCGGACCGCCGGCGACGCCACCGCTACGGCCCCCCGTCCCGCCCCGACCACTGCGCCGTCCTCCGCGCCCTCTACCTCCTCGTCGCCACCATCCGCGCCGACGTCCGGGCCCCCGGCCAGGCCGGCCCAGTTGAAGCCCGGTCTCGGGCCCGCACCGGCCGTCTGTCCGGCCGTCTGTCCCGTCGCCTGTCTGGGCCCGGGACCGTCGGCCACCAGGACGTCGACATCGCCGTCGGCCGCGCCGACAACGGCGGCTTCGTCCGCCGGGCCGGTCGTACCACCCCGCCTGGGTGTTGTCCGACGGCGGGCCGCCACCTCAGGGCCCCGGACGCTCGGGTGCCGGGTGGCCGAGTCCAGGAGCCGCCGGCGCCGGGCCAGCTCGCCCACCCCGGCGCACAGCCGCGCCCCGCCCCGGTAGCCCGCCCCGCACACCGCCCGACCAGCCTGGGCGACAGCCCGGACAGGCGTGGCCGTGATGATCAGGCAGGCGACGAAGAAGACGACGGCGAGGACCAGTCCCGCCCCCCACCCGGCCAAGCCGGCGCGCAACGGCACGCCCACGACAGCGCCCACCATCCCACCCGCCTTGGCCAGGGCCCTCACCGGCTGGTGCAGAGTGCTCTTGCCCAGGGCTATCTCGAGCATCCCGGACACGGCCAGCATGGCGATGCCCAGGCCTACGGCGACGCGTCCGGGCTGGGAGCGCAGGTGGCGCCACAGGAGATAGACGCCGAGGATGGCGAAGCAGACGGGGAGGCCGAAGCGGGCCTGGCCGAGCACGTCGGCCGCACCGGTGCGCAAGGCGCGGCCGGCGGGGCCGATCACGTGGGCGTAGATGCCCAGGGCCGCCAGTACGCCGAGCAGCAAGAAGGCCAGGCCCCAGATGTCGTCGGACTGCTCTTCCACCATGGCCGCCAGGGCCTGGCGCCACCGGGGCTGGGGCCGCGCTACCTCCGCCGGGGCCCGGCGGCTGGGGCGTGGCTTCGCCGTCGGAGCCTTGCCGGCCCGAGCCTGAGCGGTGCCGCGAAGAGCTCTGGTTGCCACAACAACGTCAAAGCTAACATCCGCGCCTCCCCCAACCGGTGACCGTGGGGCCTCAACCGCCGAACTCAGACCTCCATGACGACAGGCACGATCATGGGCCGGCGCCTGGTCCGCTCGTTGACGAAACGCCCCAGTGCCGTACGCGCTCGGCGCTTGAGCGTCTCGAAGTCGGCCACGGCGGCCTCGGCTCCCTTCGGCTCCTCGATGGCGTCGAGGACCACAGAGCGCGCCTCGTCGAGCAGCTTCTCGGCCTCGGGGGCGTACACCCAGCCCCGGGTGATTATCTCCGGCCCCGTGAGGACATGGCCGGTGCGGGAATCGACGGTGACGATGACGACGATCACGCCCTCTTCGGCCAGCAGTTGGCGGTCCCGCAGCACCCCCGGGCCCACGTCGCCGACGATCCCGTCGACGTAAAGGAAACCGGCGGGCACGTCACCGGCGAACTCGACCCCGTCGGAGGAGATCTCGACCACGTCGCCGTCCTCGGCCAGGAAGACCGAGTCCTGGGCCACCCCCACCTCCACGGCAAGGCGGCCGTGGTGCATGAGGTGGCGGAACTCGCCGTGCACGGGTATAAAGGCCTCCGGCCGGGCGATCGTGAGCATCAGCCTGAGCTCGTCGCGCATGGCGTGCCCGGAGGCGTGCACGGCGGCCAGGCCCGAGTGCACCACTTCCGCCCCCGCCCGGCACAGGCCGTCGATGACCTTGCCGACGTTGGTCTCGTTGCCCGGAATGGCGTGGGAGGACAGCACGACCAGGTCGCCCACCCCCACTTTGACCCATTTGTTCTCGCCCGCGGCCATGAGCGACAGGGCGGACATAGGTTCGCCCTGCGAGCCCGTGGAGAGGACGCAAACCTGGCTGGGAGGCAGGTTGAGCGTCTTTTCGATGTCGATGAGGCGCTCCTCGGGGATCTGCAGGAGACCCAGCTTGCGGGCGAAGGCGACGTTGCGCCCCATCGAGCGCCCGAGCGTGGCCACATAGCGCCCCGAGGCGATGGCTGCGTCGGCCACCTGCTGGACCCGGTGGACGTGGCTGGCGAAGCAGGCCACGATCACCCGCTTGTCCCGGTGGGCATCGAACAAGCCCGCCAGGACCCGGCCCACGTCCTTCTCCGAAGGCGTCCGCCCTTCTTCCTCGGCGTTGGTGGAATCCGACAGCAGCAGCCGGATGCCCTGGCCGTCGCCTAGGGCGCCGATCCGGGCGAGGTCCGTGCGCCGGCCGTCCACCGGGGTCAGGTCGAGCTTGAAGTCACCCGTGTGCAGTATGACGCCCTGGGGCGTGTGGAAGGCCAGGGCGAAGCCATGGGGGACGGAGTGGGCCACGGGGATGAACTCGATGTCGAAGGGGCCGATCTTTCGGGTCTCGCCGTCCTTCACCACCACCAACTGCGTGCGGTCCAGCAGGCCCGCCTCCTCGATGCGGTTACGGGCGAGGCCCAAGGACAGCTCGGAGCCGTAGATGGGCATGCTCACATGGCGCAGGAGATAGGCCAGGCCCCCGCAATGGTCCTCGTGGCCGTGGGTGACCACACAGCCTTCGAGGCGGTCCTGGTTTTCGATTATGTAGGTGAAGTCGGGCAGGACCAGGTCGACGCCGGGCATCTCCGGCTCGGGGAACATGAGCCCGCAATCGACCAGGACGGCGCGGCCGTCCATCTCGAACCAGGCGCAGTTACGCCCGATCTCGCCCAGGCCCCCCAGGAAGGCGATGCGCACGACCGGCGCCGCCGCGGGTTCGGCCATCGCTTTACGGGGCAGCGGGGACTGCCCGGGGGTGGAGGTTGCTCCAGACCTGCTCGGCCCGTGCCACTAAGCCCTCGGGGGTGGGCCCCATGGGCAGGCGGCACTCGCCGGCGGGGAGGCCGAGAGCCCTCATCATGGCCTTGGTAGGCACGGGGTTGGGGGCGGCGTCGCTCGTCTGGAACTCCCAAGACTCTCCCAGACGGGCGTTGAGGGCGGTGGCCGCCTCGGTGTCGCCCTTGGCGAAGGCGGCGATCATTTCACCGATCTCAGGGCCCGCCCAGTGCGACGCCACGCTGATGACGCCTACGGCGCCCACGGCCAGCAGGGGCAGGGTATAGGAATCGTCCCCGCTATAGACCTCGAAGCCGCTCGGCGCCTGCTCGATCAGCACCGCCGTCGCCGCCGGTGACCCCGCGGCGTCCTTGACCCCGGCTATGGCACCGTCCCGGGCCAGGTTCACCAGCGTGGACGTCTTGAGCTCACGCCCGGTGCGCTTGGGGATGTCGTAGGCGATGACGGGCAGGGCGGAGGCGGCGGCAATGGCCCGGAAGTGAGCGTCGATGCCGGCCTGGGAGGGGCGGTTGTAGTAGGGGGTGACCACCAGGGCGCCGTCGACACCGGCGTCCGCGGCCATGCGCGTCAGCTCCACCGAGTGGGCCGTGCTGGCGGTGCCCGTCCCCGCCAGGACGGGGGCGGCGACGGCTTGGCGCACCGCCTTCCACAGCTCGACCTTCTCGCTGTCGGACAGGGTCGTGGCCTCGCCCGTCGTCCCCGTGAGGACCAAGCCGTCGTTGCCGTTTTCCACCAGCCACCGGGCCAATTTCACGGCCCCGGCGATGTCCAGGCCCCCCTGTTCGTCAAAGGGCGTGACCATGGCGCAGATAACGGCACCGAAGCGTCCAGGCGCAGGCATCAGGCTCTCCTGTTGGGCGGCATTGACGTTAACCCTAGCCACCCGGCGACGTGCGCCAGGGCCAACTCCGTAGCCGGGCCTGGCTCAAAGGCCCAGCAGGGCGTCGAGGCCGACCGTGAAGCCGCGCCGCCCGGGCACGGCCTTGACGGCCAGTAGCACGCCGGGCATGAACGAAACGCGGTCCATGGAGTCGTGGCGCAGCGTCAACACCTGGCCCGTCGTGCCCATCAGGACCTCCTGGTGGGCCACCAGGCCCCGCAGGCGGACAGAGTGGACCTGGACGCCGGGCGCCGCCTCCATCCCCCGGGCCGGGCCGTGGTCCCCCGCACCAGTGCTGGCGGCACCAGTGCTGGCGGCCCCGGGACGGGCGGCGTCACGGGCCGCAGCTATGCGCCGGGCCGTCTGGAGCGCCGTGCCCGAAGGAGAGTCGAGCTTGCCGTCATGGTGCAGTTCGACCACTTCGACGGTCTCGAACCAGGGGGCGGCCAGCTCCGCGAAGCGCATCATGAGCACGGCCCCTATGGCGAAATTGGGGGCGAACACACAGTTGGCGGGGCCGGGGGCGAAGCTCCTCTCCATCTCCGCCAGCGCCTCGGCCGTCAGGCCGGTCGTACCGATCACGGCATGGACGCCATGGGCGGCACACCAGGCGGCATTGGCGGGCACGGCCGACGCCAGGGTGAAATCGACGGCGACTTCGGCTCCCGCCTCGACCAAGGCGTCCGGGCCAGGCGCGGCCACCAGCCCGCCCGGTCCCAGGGCCGTCCCGGCATAGGCGGGGTCGACCGCCGCCACCAGCTCCAGTTCGGGATCGGCCCGTACGGCGGCGCAGACGGCCGCGCCCATGCGGCCCCCGGCCCCGAAGACGCCTACCCGCAGCACGGGCCCGCCCCCGGCCCGCTCACGGCGGCCCGTTCACGCCGGCCCGGCCCACTCGGCGAAGGCATCATCGTCGAAGGGGCCGAGGACGACCAGGCTGCGGGGGCCGCCCAGCACCTCGGCCGCCACCCGGGCCAGGTCGTCGACGGTCACGGCGGTGATCTCGTCGTCCAGCTCGGTCAGGGACGGGACCCGGCCCTGGGCCAGCTGAGAGCGGCCCAGGCGGCTCATGCGGGCGCCCGAGTCCTCCAGGCCCAGAGCGGTGGCGCCCCGGATGTGGCTGCGGGCGGCGGTGAGCTCGCTCTCGCTCGGGCCGTGCGCGGCCATCTTGTCCAGCTCCTCAGTGATGAGCTTGAGCACCTCGGGGGCCTTGGCCGGCGCCGTGCCGGCGTAAACAGCGAAATCGCCGGCGCCCTGGTAGCCCGTGCGGTAGGAGTAGACGTTGTAGGCCAGGCCCCGTTCCTCCCGCACGGTCTGGAAGAGCCGGCTCGACATCCCCCCGCCCAGGATGTGGTCCAGGACGTTCAGGACCTGGCGGTCGGGATGGTTGCGGTCGAACCCGGGCATGCCGACCATCACGTGCGCCTGCTCGGTGGGGCGGTTGACGACCAGGCGCCGTAGCGCCGGGCCCTGGGGCGAGCGTCTTTCGGGGCGGCCGCCGCCGGTCAGCACGTGGCGGCCGATCTCCATGGCCGCCCTGTCCAACCTGGTCACCACCCCGTCCACGATGGCACCATGGTCTATCAGCCCCGCCGCGGCCACGACGACGTTGCCCGTGCGGTAGTGCCGACGGTGGAAAGCGACGATCTCGTCGCGTGTGGCGGCGCTCACGGTGGCTTCGAGGCCGAGGACGTCCCGGCCCAGCGGGTGGCCCGGGTACATGGCCGAATTGAAAAGGTCGTGGACCTCTTCGGCGGGTTCGTCGCCGTGCATCAGGATTTCGTCCAGGATGACCTGGCGCTCGGCTTCGAGCTCATCGGGGCGCAGGGCCGGGGCCCAGATGATCTCGGAGAGGATGTCGAGGCCGAGGTCGACCGAACCGGCCAGCAGCCGCACGTAAAAGGCGGTGTGCTCCTTGGTCGTGAACGCGTTCATATCCCCGCCCACGGCGTCGACGAGCTCGGCTATCTGGCGGGCGCTGCGCTCCTCGGTGCCCTTGAATAGCAGGTGCTCAAGGAAGTGCGACGCCCCGGCGGTGCTCTCGGGCTCGTCGACCGAACCCGTCCCGACCCAGAACCCCAGGCTGACCGAGCGGACGTCGGGCATGTGCTCGGTGACGATCGTGAGACCACCGTCGACGACGGTGGTCTCCACAACATCCCTCGGGCCCTTCTTGGCGTCAGGCGGCGCGGTCATGCCTGCTCCGTCCCGGGACGGCCGGTGCTCAGTGCCGGCGGCGGGGGTTGCGCCGCGGTCCCTGGCCCCGGGCCTCGCCGCTGCGCGACGGTGGTGCCGCCGAACTGGCCGCGCCCGCCGGGGCGTCCAGGCCCGACGCCGGGCCGAGGTCCCCGAAAGTCGAACGGGCCTCTTGCTCCCAGGTCTCTTCGAACGAGACGGTCTCGTACTTCTCACCACCACCACCAGCAGCAGCACCACCGCTGGCCGCGGCGGGCGCCGGGCCGTTAGCGGCCGGCTTGGCGTCGCCGGCCTCTTCGAGCGAGAGCGATACCTTGCCCTGGGGGTCGACGTCGTCCACGCGGACGTCGAGGTCCTCGCCGAGCGACAGGACGTCCTCCACCCGCTCGACGCGCTTGCCCTGGGACAGCTTCGACAGCTTGGAGATGTGCAGCAGCCCGTCCCGGCCCGGCAGGATGTTGACAAAGGCGCCGAACTTGGTGATGTTGACGACCTTGCCCCGATAGGTGGCGCCCACCTCGGCCTTGGGCGGGTCGAGTATCAGCTCGATGCGCCGGATGGCCTCCTTCACGGCGGCGCCGTCACGGGCGCCCACGGTGACGGTGCCGATGACGCCGTTGTCGTCGACGTTGATGTCGGCCCCCGTCTCCTGCTGCATGGCGTTGATCATCTTGCCCTTGGGCCCTATCACCTCGCCGATCTTGTCCAGGGGGATCTCGATGGTCACGATCTTGGGGGCCGTGTCGCGCACCTCGGACCGGGGCTCGGAAATGGCGGCGTTCATGACGTCCAAGATGATGAGGCGCGCCTCACGGGCCTGGCGCAGGGCGTCGCCGAGAACTGTCGCGGGCAGGCCGTCGATCTTGGTGTCGAGCTGGAGGGCGGTCACGAAGTCGGCCGTCCCGGCCACCTTGAAGTCCATGTCCCCGAAGGCGTCCTCGGCCCCGAGGATGTCGGTCAGGGTGACGAAATTGTCCCCATCCTTGACCAGCCCCATGGCGATGCCGCCGACGGCCGCCTTGATGGGCACACCGGCGTCCATCATCGACAGCGTGGACGCGCACACCGATGCCATGGAGGTGGACCCGTTGGAGGAAAGGACCTCCGACACCAACCGCAGGGCGTAGGGGAACTCCTCGAAGGGGGGCACCACCGGCAGCAGGGCGCGCTCGGCCAGCAGGCCGTGGCCGATCTCCCGGCGCTTGGGGCTGCCCACCCGGCCGACCTCGCCGTTGGCGTAAGGCGGCATGTTGTAGTGGTGCATGTAGCGCTTCTTCTCGTCGATGCCCACCGTGTCCAGGATCTGGTCCATGCGCGGCATGCCGAGGGTGGTGAAGTTGAGGACCTGGGTCTCGCCCCGCTGGAACAGCCCCGAACCGTGGGCCGTCGGGATCAGGCCGACCCGGGCCGACAGCGGCCGCAGGTCACGGGTGCCTCGGCCGTCGATGCGGACGCCCTCTTTCACGATGCGCTGGCGCACCAGGTGCTTAGTGAGCGACCGTACCGCGTTGGCGATCTCCTTCTCCCGGCCCGGCAGCTCGGCCGACAGCTCTTCCAGCAGTGACCGGGTCACCGCCGCCAGGGCGGCCTCGCGCTCAGACTTGAGCGAGATGGTCGTCACCTTGGAGAGGCGCTCCGTCCCCGACGCCTCGACCCGGGCATAGACGTCGGCGCCGTAGTCCTTGCGAGGCTCATAGGCCAGCGGCGGGCGGGTGCCCGCCTTGGACTTGAGCTCGAGCTGGAGGTCGATCGACTCCTTGATCCAGGTCTTGGCCGCCTCGAGGCCCTCGGCAATGACCTCTTCGGTCACCTTGGGGGCGCCTGCGGCGTAGAAGGACCACGCCTTTTCGGTCCCGCCGGCCTCAACCATCATGATGGCAACGTCACCATCGGGCAACGCCCGCCCGGCCACCACGAGCTCGAAGGTCGACTCGTCGCCTTCGGCGTAGGTCGGGTGGGGGAACCACTGCCCGGACTGCGAGTAGGCGACCCGCACGGCCCCGATCGGCCCTTCGAAGGGCAGGCCCGAGATCATAAGGGCGGCACTGGCGGCGTTGATGGCCAAGACGTCGTGCGGGTTGACCTGGTCGGCGCCCAGGACCGTGATGACCACCTGGGTCTCGTTGCGGTAACCGTCGGCGAACGACGGCCGCAGCGGGCGGTCGATGAGCCGGGCGGTGAGGATGGCGCTCTCGGTGGGGCGGCCCTCACGGCGGAAGAACGATCCCGGTATCTTGCCCGCCGCGTACATCCGCTCCTCGACGTCGATGGTGAGCGGGAAGAAATCGATGCCTTCGGGCGCATGGCCGGCGGCGTTGGCCGTGGCCAGCAGGATGGTGTCGCCTATGCGGCCGACGACGGCACCCTGGGACTGCTGAGCCAATAGGCCCGTCTCGAAACTTATGGTTTTGTCAGTGCCGGAAATAGGCGCTGAAACTGAACAAGGCTCCCCCATAGAGGTGGTGTTCTCCTTTCGGGCTGTGGTGCCCGGCGGTGCCGGGACCACAATACGGGGACCTTCGGCGATCGAAAGTCCCTGGCCGGGGAACGGGCCTGAGCCAGTTGTCAGTGGACGACCTCCCCGAACCGGTCTTCAGCCCTGGTAGGAAGCCCTCGACTGGCAGCTGACGGCAGCCTGCCCCAAGCACGTTTTACTTCAGCGTCGCAGCCCCAGCCGTCCTATGAGCTGCCGGTAGCGCTCGACGTCGTTGTTACGGACGTAGTCGAGGAGCCGGCGGCGGCGCCCGATCAGCACCATCAGCCCGCGACGGGAATGATGGTCATGGTTGTTGACCTTCAAGTGCTCTGTCAGGTGAGCGATCCGCTCGCTCAGCAGGGCAACCTGAACCTCGGGCGAACCCGTGTCGGTCTCATGGAGGCGGTAGGCCCCGATTGTCGCTGCCTTTTCGGCCATGCTTGTAGTTCCTCGGAGTGGGCTGGCTTACAACGGACAAGGCGTCGCGCCCGCCCCGCTCGCAGACCTGGAACAGCTCCGGGTCGCCTGAACGGCTGCACTGCGACAACGCCAGCGCCGATCTTAGCAGCTAAACGCGCCGGAACCGCTCAGGCGTAACGGGCGCGGGGACGTCTCATACCGGTGACGCCCCGGCCAGGGCCCGCCTGGTCTGGGCCACGTCCACGGTCATCTGGTCGACCAGAGCGTCCACCGAGACGAACTTGACCTGGCCGCGCAGCTGTGAGACAAGCTCGACGGTCCCCATTTCGTCGTACAGGTCGCCCTGGAAGTCGAGCAGGTGGGCCTCGACGAGCGAGTAGGGCCGGGACTCGAAGAAGGTGGGCTGGCGGCCCACCGACACCGCCGTCTGGTGGCGGGTGCCGTCCGGGCGCAGGTACCAACCGGCATAAACACCGTCGGCGCAGAGCTGCATCTCCTTGTCCACTTCGAGGTTGGCGGTCGGGAACCCGAGTTCCCGCCCCCGCTTGTCGCCGTGGCCCACCACCCCCCGCAGCTGGTACCAGCGGCCCAGGAGCTGGGCGGCGGCCCCGACGTCGCCGGCGGCGATGAGGCCGCGGATCCTCGTCGATGACACGGCTTCGGCCTCCCCCGCCTCGGCGCCGGCGGAGCGGAACAGGCGGATACCGGTGACATCGAAGCCGAGCCGGGCGCCCATGCGCTGGAGCAGGGCCACGTCGCCTTCCCGGTCGCGGCCGAAGTGAAAATCGTGGCCCACCACCACGGCCCGGGCGTTGAGGCAACCGACGAGCACTTCGGCCACGAAGTCCTCGGCCGGTTCGGCCGCCCGTTGGGCGTCGAAGTGCAGCACCAGGGTGAGGTCGGCCCCCGCCCCGGCCAGCAGGGCCAGCTTCTGGTCGAGGTCGGTGAGCAGGAGGGGGGCCGAGCCGGGCCGCACGACGCTGGCCGGATGGAGGTCGAAGGTGACCACGGCCGACAGGGCGCCGATCTCGTGGGCCGTGGTGCGCACGCGCTCGATCAGGCGGCGGTGGCCGAGGTGCACGCCGTCGAAGGCCCCGATGGTGACCACGGTGCCGCCCGGGGGGCTGGCCAAACCGACGTCGTCCAGGCTTTGCTCGCCGGCCCGGGCGGGGTAATAAGCGACCTTCACGGCTAGAGCGCGGCGGGCAGGAGCGTCTCGCCGACCAGGTAGCGGTCGGCGGCGGCGGCGGCCGCCCGGCCCTCGGCGATGGCCCAGACGATNNAGGCTCGCCCCCCGAGTGGCGTCCCCACAGGAGAACACGCCGGGCACGTTGGTCGCCCAGTTGGCGTCGTGGGCCAGCTCGCCCCGCTCGCCCACCTGCACGCCCAGCTTGTCGACCAGCTGGCGGTCGGGGCCGCGGAAGCCTATGGCCAGCAGGACGAGGTCACCCTCAAGTTCGAGCTCGCTGCCGGGCACGTCCACGTACTGGCGCCGGGCCACCTCCTGGACCCGATGGGCCCGCAGGCCCCTGACACGGCCATGGCCGTCGTCGAGGAAGGCGTCGGTCTGGACGGCGAAGACGCGCTGCCCGCCTTCCTCGTGGGCCAGCGAGTCCCGCAGCACCAGCGGCCACAGCGGCCAGGGCGTGCTCTCGTGGCGCTCGTCGGGCGGCCGCTCGTGGATGTCGAACTGATGGACCGACGCCGCTCCCTGGCGGTGCGCGGTGCCCAGGCAGTCGGCCCCGGTGTCGCCTCCTCCGATGATGATGACCTTCTTGCCGACGGCGTCGATGGGCGCCCGGGAGAGCAGCCCGGCCTGCACCCGGTTGGAGGGCACGAGGTAGTCCATGGCCAGGTGGACGCCGTCGAGGTGCCGGCCCGGGATCTCGAGGTCCCGCTGCCACAGGGCGCCGATGGCCAGGACCACGGCGTCGTAGGCCGCCCGCAGGTCCTCAACGGACAGGTCGACGCCGACGTCGACGCCGCACTCGAAGACCGTGCCCTCGGCCTGCATCTGGTCGACCCGGCGGTCCAGGAGGGCCTTGTCCATCTTGAAGTCGGGGATGCCGTAGCGGACGAGGCCGCCGGGGCGGTCGTCGCGCTCGTAGACGACGACGTCGTGCCCGGCCCGCGTCAGCTGCTGGGCGGCCGCCATCCCCGCCGGCCCCGAGCCCACCACGGCGACGCGCTTGCCCGTGTGCACGCTCGGGCGCAGCGGCGTCACCCAACCATGCTCCCAGCCGTGGTCGATGATCTCCTTCTCGATCGCCTTGATGGTGACGGGCTGGTCGTTTATGGACAGCACGCAGGCGCTCTCGCACGGCGCCGGGCACATCCGGCCCGTGAACTCGGGGAAGTTGTTGGTGGCATGCAGGCGTTCGACGGCGTCGCGCCAGCGGTCCCGGTAAACGAGGTCGTTCCAGTCCGGTATGAGGTTGCCGAGCGGGCAGCCCGACAAGCTGTTACAAAACGGGATGGCGCAGTCCATGCAGCGCGACGCCTGGGCCGCCAGCACGCCGCCGTCCACGGGCTCGTACATCTCGCCCCAGTCTCGGACCCGTAGGTGGACGGGACGGTGCTCGGGCTCCTGGCGCTGGTGCTTTAAAAAGCCGTCCGGGTCAGCCACGCGCCGAAGCCATCTCCTGGCCCGCGCCGACCTGGCCCGCGCCGACCTGGCCCGCGCCGACCTGGCCCGCGCCGACCTGGCCCGCGCCGACCTGGCCCGTGCCGACCTGGACCGTGCCGATCTGGACCGTGCCCGCCTGGGCGGCGCCGGACTCGAGCGCCAGGCGGTAATCGGTGGGCACCACTTTGACGAACGAGGCCCCGAAGCCGGCCGGGCCGGCCAGCAGCCGGCGGGCCACCTGCGAGCCCGTCTCCGCCAGATGACGCTCCAGGACCGACGCCAACCACTCGCTGTCCCCGTCGTCGAGAGGCGCCAGTTCGACCATGCCCATGTTGACGCGCGAGGTGAAGTGGCCGTGGGGGTCGTAAACGTACGCGTACCCGCCCGACATGCCGGCGGCGAAATTGCGCCCGGTGGGCCCGAGCACGACCACCCGGCCGCCGGTCATGTACTCGCAGGCATGGTCGCCCACGCCCTCCACCACGGCCAGGGCGCCCGAATTGCGAACGCAGAAACGCTCGCCCACAACGCCGCGGATGAAGATCTCCCCACTGGTGGCGCCGTAACCGATGACATTGCCGGCGATTATGTTGGCCTCGGCCACGAAACCGTCCGGCCCGTCGGCCCCCGGCTGCACCACGATGCGGCCTCCCGACAGCCCCTTGCCGAGATAGTCGTTGGCGTCGCCGAACAGGCGCAGGGTCACGCCGCGGGGCAGGAAGGCGCCGAAGCTCTGCCCGGCCGAGCCGGACAACTTGAGCTCGATGGTGCCCGGCGCCAGGCCGGCTTCCCCGTAGCGGCGCGTCACCTCGGAGCCGAGCATCGTGCCCACGGCGCGGTTGGAGTTGGCCACCGGCCATGATCCTCGCACAGGGCTGCCATCGTCCAGAGCGGCCCGGCAGGCCTCGATCAACTTGGCGTCGAGCGTGCGCTCGAGGTCGTGGTCCTGCTTGCGCACGCAGGTGAGCGGCACACCCGACGGCGGCGGGCAAAGGATGCGGGAAAGGTCGAGCCCGGCGGCCTTGGGATGGTCGAGCGGGGTCACGGCGGCCAGCAGCTCGGCGTGGCCGATGGCCTCCTCCAGGGCCCGCACGCCCATTTCGGCCAGCAGTTCCCTCACCTCTTCGGCGATGAACTCGAAGAAATTGACCACGATGTCCGGCGTGCCGCTGAAACGCTTGCGCAGGACGGGGTTTTGCGTGGCCACGCCCACCGGGCAGGTGTCGAGGTGACAGACGCGCATCATTATGCAGCCCTCGACCACGAGGGGCGCAGTCGAAAACCCGTACTCCTCGGCCCCGAGCAACGCCGCCACCACCACGTCGCGGCCCGTCTTCATGGACCCGTCGACCTGGAGGACGACCCGGTCCCGCAGGCCGTTGCGCAACAGCGTCTGTTGCGTCTCGGCCAGGCCTAGTTCCCAGGGCCCTCCGGCGTGCTTGGTGGAGCTCATGGGCGAAGCCCCCGTGCCCCCGTCGTGGCCGGAGATGAGCACGACGTCGGCGTGCGCCTTGGCCACGCCCGCGGCCACGGTGCCCACCCCCGTCTCGGCCACCAGTTTTACGTTGATACGGGCACGGGGATTGGCATTTTTTAGGTCGTAGATCAGCTGGGCCAGATCCTCGATCGAATAAATGTCGTGGTGGGGCGGCGGTGAGATGAGGCCCACGCCCGGCGTCGAATAGCGCGTTTTGGCGATCCAGGGGTAGACCTTCTTGCCCGGCAGCTGGCCGCCCTCGCCCGGTTTGGCGCCCTGGGCCATCTTGATCTGGATGTCGTCAGCGTTGACGAGGTAGCCGCTGGTGACCCCGAAACGGCCCGCCGCCACTTGACGGATGGCACTGCGCCGGCTGTCGCCGTTGGCGTCGGGCACGTTGCGCTCGGGATCCTCGCCGCCCTCGCCGCTGTTGGACTTGGCCCCCAGGCGGTTCATGGCGATGGCCAGGGTCTCGTGCGCCTCCTGGGAGATGGCCCCGTACGACATCGCCCCGGTGGCGAAGCGCTTCACGATCTCGCTCACCGGCTCGACCTCGTCCAGGGGCACGGGCTTGCGCCCCGTCTCGGACGCCGGGAGCACCCGCAGCAGCCCCCGCAGGGTGGCCAGGTTGCGGACCTGGTCGTCGACGGCGTGCGTGTACTCCTTGAAGATCTTGTAGCTCCTGGCCCGGGTGGCGTGCTGGAGCTTGAACACCGTCTCCGGGTTGAAGAGGTGGTACTCGCCCTCCCGGCGCCATTGCCAGTCCCCGCCCGGTTCCAGGTCGCGATGAGCGAGCTCGCTGGGCCGCTCGGGCCAGGCCGTCCGGTGCCGGGCCAGCGCCTCGTTGGCGATCCCCTCCAGGCCGATCCCCTCGACCTGGGTCACCGTCCCCTGGAAATAGCGCTCGACCACGTCGCTGGCCAGGCCCACGGCTTCGAATACCTGGGCGCCGGTGTAGGACGCCACCGTGGAGATGCCCATCTTCGACATGGTCTTGAGCACGCCCTTGCTGAGCGCTTTCACGTAGTAGCGCAGGGCCTTGCGGTCCGACATGCCGGTGATGGCGCCCCGGCGCACCTGGTCGACCACCGTGTCGAAGGCGAGATAGGGGTTGACAGCGGCGGCGCCATAGCTGATCAGGCAGGCCACGTGGTGTACGGCGCGGGCCTCGCCCGTCTCGACCACGAGGCCGACGCGCGTCCGCAGTTTCTTGTCGACCAGGTGGTGGTGCACGGCCGAGACCAGCAACAAGCAGGGGACGGGCACGAAGTCGGCGTTGGCGTGGCGGTCCGAGAGCACCACGACGCTCGCCCCCCCGAGGATGGCCTCCTCCACCTGGGCGCACACCTGCTCGAGGGCCTGGCGCAATCGTTCCCCGGCCGGGACCTCGCCGCCGGCGGCGAAGAGCCCGTCGACGGCGAAGGTCCGCCAGCCCGGCACCAGGCCGTCCTCGTCCACATACAGCAGGGTGGCCAGCTCGTCGTTGGTGAGCACGGGCCCAGGCAGCATGATCTGGTGGCAGGAGTGGGGACCGGGGGCCAGCAGGTTGCCCTCGGGACCGACCGAAGACGACAGCGAGGTGATGAGCTCCTCCCTGATGGCGTCCAGGGGCGGGTTGGTGACCTGGGCGAAGAGCTGGCGGAAATAGTCGTAGAGGAGGCGGGGCCGGCGGGAGAGCACGGCCAGGGGCGTGTCGTCGCCCATCGACGCCAACGGTTCGGCGCCCGTGCGCACCATCGGCTCGAAGACGAGGCGGATCTCCTCCTCGGTGTAGCCGAACTGGCGCTGGAAGCTGACCAGGCGCGAGTACTGCGGTGTGAGGGCGCGGCGCAGAGGAAGGTCCTCAAGGTCTATGCGCCCCGCGGCCAGCCACTTTTCGTACGGGTGCTCGGCGGCCAGGCCGTCTTTGATCTCGTCGTCGTCGACGATGCGCCCGGCCGCCGTGTCGACCAGGAACATGCGGCCCGGCTGGATCCGCCCGCGCAGCACCACCTTCGACGCCGGCAGGTCAAGGACCCCGACCTCGGACGCCATGACCACGAGGTCGTCGTCGGTCACCCAGTAGCGCAAGGGCCGGAACCCATTGCGGTCGAGCTGGGCACCCACGACGGTGCCGTCAGTGAAGGCGATGGCCGCGGGGCCGTCCCAGGGCTCCATCAAGCAGGCGTGGAACTGGTAGAACGCACGGCGCGACGCCGACAGGTCGTCCTTGTTTTCCCACGCCTCGGGCACCATCATCAGCACGGCGTGGGGCAATGACCGGCCGCTCAGGTGGAGCAGCTCCAGCACCTCGTCGAAGCTCATCGAGTCGCTGCCGCCGGGCGTGACTATGGGGAAGACCCGGGACAGGTCCCCGGGGAAGAGGTCGCTGGCCAGCATGGCCTCCCGGGTCCGCATCCAGTTGCGGTTGCCCTGGACCGTGTTGAACTCCCCATTGTGGGCGACATAACGGTAGGGGTGGGCCAATGGCCAGCTGGGGAAGGTGTTGGTCGAGAAGCGGGCGTGGGCCAGGGCCATGCCCGACTCGAAGAGCGGGTCGGACAGGTCGTGGTAAAACTTCCCGAGCTGGGGCGCCGTCAACATCCCCTTGTACACGAGCGTCCGGGAAGACAGAGAAGCGAAGTAGAGGCCGGGGATCTCATGCTCGGCCCGGTTGCGGGCCAGGTAGGCCCGCCGGTCCAGGGCCAGCCCGCTCTCCCCCGCCGGGCCTGCCACCACCACCTGGCGGAAGGCGGGCATCACGGCCCGGGCGGCCGAGCCGGGCAGGCCCGCCTCCACCGGCACGGTCCGCCACGCCAGTACCGACAAGCCTTCCTCGGCCGCCAGCTCGTCAAAGCGGGCACAGGCGTCGTCAGCCTCCCCGGTGCCCGAGGGCAGGAAGGCGATGCCGGTGGCATAGGCCCCGGGCTCGGGCAGCTCTATGCCGAGACGGGAGCGCAGGAAACGGTCCGGCACCTGCACGAGCAGGCCGGCGCCATCGCCGGTGGCCGGGTCGGCTCCCTTAGCCCCGCGGTGCTCGAGCTGGCACAGGCTGGCCAAGCCCATTTCGACCATGGCGTGGCTCGGGCGGCCGTGCAGATGAGCGACAAAGGCGACACCACAGGCGTCGTGCTCGAACTCGGGCCGGTAGAGGCCCGGATGAGGACCAAAAGCATTCGGCATCTTTGACTGCGCCTTTCAGTTGTCTTCCAACTCTTGGGGTGCAGATCGGGACACCATTGGCCCACCTGGCACTTAACCTCTCCCTCCGATCATACATGGGCCCGTCATACCTCGGCCCGCTCCGGGGCCACGACGCCCTCCGGCACGCCGTCAACGGACGGGGCCGCCGCCGTGACGGAGGGACGGTAGACGTAGCGCTTGCCCCGGGACCATGAGGCAATGGCGGCGACGGCACAGCCCCCGGCGGCGAAGTCGAAGGCGGTGTGCAGCCCGTTGCCGAACGGGGGGGCTATGAGGCGGGGGAAGAAGGACCGCCCGAGCAGCGTCGCCGCCTGGGCCGGTTTCAGGCTGGACAGGGCCCCGGCCGGCAGGAGGTGGGCCATGGGGTTGTAGCCGAGGAACGCCGCGAACAGGGTGGAGACCGGCGGCAGGGCCGCCACCCGGGCCGCCACCAGCTTGGAGACGCCCTCGGAGATCAGGCCGTGGGACATCGCCTGGGGCAGGGTGGCCGACAGCCCGACGATCACCAGGGTGAAAAAGATGCCGATCGACAGGACCTGGGCCGAGTTCTGGAAGGTGGAGTTCATCCCCGAGCCGGCGCCGCGGTGCTGGGGCGGGAGGCTGTTCATGACCCCGGCCCGGTTGGGACTGGCGAAGGCGCCCATGGCCAGGCCGTTCAACAACAACAACAGGGCGAACTGCCAGTAGGGGAAGTTGATGGGCAGCTGCTCCATGAGCACGAAGCTGCCGGTGGCCACCAGCATGCCGCCGGTGGCGAACGGCCGGGAGCCGAACCGGTCCGAGAGCACCCCCGACACCGGTCCGGCGATGAGGAAGCCGGCGGTCAGGGGGAGCATGTAGATGCCGGCCCACAGCGGCGTGCGGGAGAAGCTGTAACCGTGTTCGGGCAGCCAGATGCCCTGGAGCCAGATGATGAGCATGAACATGAGGCCGCCCCGGGCCACGGCGGCGAGGAAGCTGGACAGGACGCCGGCGCTGAAAGCCCGGATACGGAACAGCCGCAGGCGGAACATGGGGCTGGCGCTGGCCCGTTCGATAAAGCCGAAGGCCACCAGCAACGCCGCCCCGACGCCCAGCTCGCCGAGCACCGTAGGGCTGGTCCAGCCCATGGTGTGGCCGCCATAGGGCTGGATCCCGTAGGTGATGCCGACCATGACCAGGATCAGCCCGATGGCGAAGGTGATGTTGCCCGGCCAGTCGATAGCGGCCGGGCGCCGGGGGGACGTGTCCTGCAGCTTGAAGTAGGCCCACAGAGTGCCGGCCAGCCCGAAAGGGACCGAGACGAGGAAGATCAGGCGCCAATCGATCGGCCCCAGGATCCCGCCCAGTACGAGGCCGACGAAAGAGCCGCTGATCCCGGCCACGTTGTTGATCCCGAGGGCCATGCCCCGCTGGTTCTCGGGGAAGGCGTCGGTGAGGATGGCGCTGGAGTTGGCCACGAGGAAGGCGGCCCCGACGCCCTGGAAGACCCGGCCGACCACGAGGTACATGGCACCGGCCGGGCCTGTCAACCAGTCGACGGTCAGGACCAGGGACGTGAGGGTGTAGATGGCGAAGCCGAGGTTGTACATCTTCACCCGGCCGAACATGTCGCCCATGCGGCCCAGCGAGACGACCAGGACGCTGCTCACGACCAGGAACGACAGGATCATCCAAAGCAGGTAGAAGCTGTTGCCGGGTTTCAGCGGGTCGATGTTGATGCCCTTGAAGATGTCCGGCAGGGCGATCAACATGATCGAGGAGTCGATGGTCGCCATGATCACGCCGAACGTGGTGTTGGCGAGCGCCACCCACTTGTAGTTGTCCCCCCGCTCCGGCCGGGCGGCGGCGGGAACGGCGGAGGGGGACGAGGACAGCACCACCTGTTTAACTACCGGTTACAGGTGCACTTGCAGGGACGGGCGCTAGTCGGCGCGCCAGGCGGCGCTTAGCTTGGCCGCGCTTTCGCTGAGCGGCTCAGGCAGCACGCGGGCATCGGCCACCGTCGTCATGAAATTGGTGTCCCCGGCCCAGCGGCCGAGCACATGCATGTGGAAATGGCCCGGGACCCCGGCCCCGGCGGCCCGGCCCAGGTTGGCCCCCACGTTTATGCCCTCGGGCTTGTAGGCGCGCTTCAGCGCCCGCACCGAGGCGGCCATGGTGGCCCACAGATCGGTCGATTCCTCGGTGGTGAGCTCCTCGAGGTCGGCCACGTGCCTGGTCGGCATGGCCATTACGTGCCCGCTCGTGTACGGGTAGGCATTGAGCAAGGCCACTACCAGCCCGGAGGGTTGGCGCCAAATGATGTGGGTCTCCTCGTCGGGGAGCCCGCTGGCCAGGATGGCGCAGAAAACGCACTCCCGGCCGTGCCCGTCGTTGCCCGCTCCGACCGAGCCGGTGATGAACTCGGACCGCCACCCGGCCCAAAGGCGGTCAAGACCGGCCATGGTCGCTCGGCTCCTCGTCCGCCAGGAGCGCACTGACCTCGGACCGCAGCCTCTCGACGAGGTCGGAGACCTTCACTCCCCGCTCGGGCCGCTCGCTCTGGCGGGTGTTGACGCCGACCGTCCCGGAGGCCACGTCGTCGTCCCCGACGACGAGCACGTAGGGGATCTTCTCCAGCTTCCCCCGCCGCACCCGCGCCCCCAATGGCTCGTCGGCCGGCCACGTCTCGGCCCGGAACCCGGCCGCCCGCAAGCTCGCGACGACCGACGCCGCGTAACCCTCGTGGCTGTCGCGCACGGGCAGGACCTGGGCCTGAACGGGAGACAGCCACAGGGGGAAGGCGCCGGCATAGTGCTCGACCAGGATGGCGAAAAACCGTTCTACCGAGCCGAAAAGTGCCCGGTGCACCATGTACGGCTGGTGCCGGCCATTGTCGGCCCCGACGTACTCCATGTCGAAACGCTGCGGGAGCTGGAAGTCGACCTGGATGGTCGAGACCTGCCAGCGCCGGCCGATGGCGTCGCGCACGTGCACGTCGATCTTGGGGGCATAAAAGGCGCCCCCACCCTCAGAGACGGTGTAGTCGATGCCGGCGTGCTCCATGGCGGCGCGCAGAGCCTGCGTGGCCCGGTCCCATTCCTCCAGCGACCCGAGGAACTTCTCCGGCCGGGTGGAGAGCTCGGCTTCGTAGTCCGTCAGCCCGAAGCGCCGCAGCAGGCGCAAGACGAACGCCAGCAGGCTGGCCAGCTCATCTTCGAGCTGCTCGCGGGCGCAGAATATGTGGGCGTCGTCCTGGGTCATGCCCCGGACCCGCAGCAAACCGTTGAGCACGCCTGAACGCTCGAAACGGTAAACCGTCCCGAACTCGAAAAGCCGCAGCGGGAGCTCCCGGTAAGAGCGCTGGCGGGCTTTGTAGATCAGGATGTGCATGGGGCAGTTCATGGGCTTGGGGTAATAAGTGGCCCCTTCCATCTCCATGGGCGGGTACATGGCGTCGGCGTACCAGCCCAGGTGGCCCGAGATCTCGAACAGCGTCGACTTGGCCAGGTGCGGCGTATAGACGAACTCGTAGCCGTTGCGCTCGTGTTCTTGGCGCGAATAGTCCTCCATCAACTTGCGCACAAGCCCGCCCTTGGGATGAAAAACAGCCAGCCCGCTGCCGATCTCGGGCGGGAAATGGAACAGGTCGAGCTCCACCCCGAGCCGGCGGTGGTCGCGCCGCTCCGCCTCCTGTAGGCGGTTCAGGTAGTCCTCGAGGGCGGCCGCCGACTCCCACGCCGTGCCGTAAATGCGCTGCAGCTGCGGGCGGTGCTCGTCGCCCCGCCAGTAGGCCGCGGCCAACTTGGTCAGTTTGAAATGGCCGAGCTTTTTGGTAGAGGGCACATGGGGCCCCCGGCACAGGTCGATGAAATCGGGCCCGTCCCCCGAGCCGGGCCGCGCATTGCGGTAGGTGCTCACGCCCCCGGTCCCGGCACCCCCGGTNNCGGCACCCCCGGTCCCGGCACCCTCGGCCGCCGGTCCCTCCGCGGCGTCGCTGACGCCCTCGATTATCTCCCGCTTGTAGGGCTGGTCGGCGAAGATCTCCAGGCCCTCGCCTATCGAGTGCTCCTCGCGCACGAAACCCTGGTCCTCGGCGATGATCTCGCGCATCGTCTCTTCTATGCGGGCCAGGTCCTGGTCCGAGAAGTGCTCCCCGCCGGGAAGCTCGAAGTCGTAGTAAAAGCCATCCTCTATGGCCGGCCCGATGGCGTAGCGCGCCCCCGGCCACAACCTCGTCACGGCCTGGGCCATGACGTGGGCGGTGGAGTGGCGCAGTATGTCGCGTCCCTCGGCCGACGACGGCGTCACGATGCTGACGGCCGCCCCATCGGGCAACGCGGACCCGAGGTCGCGCTCCGAGCCGTCCACCACCACCGCGATGGCCGCCTGGGCCAGCTTCGGCCCGATGGACGCCGCCAGTTGGGCGCCCGTCGTCCCCTCCGGCACCTGGCGGACAGAGCCGTCCGGAAGAGTGAGGGATATCAAGCTCGGCGCCGTGGGCGTTCCTGTGGACATCCCGCCCATGATAGGGAGCAGGCCACCACCGCCGCAGCCTACGACCCCCGGCCATGCAGGCCTTGGCCGCGGCCAGGCCGGCCCGGGCCCCGGCGAGGCACGCGAGCGTCTCAGGAACGGCGTCCTAGGAACGGCGGCGGGCCACGAAGACTGGGATCTGGCGGTCTGTCTTGGTCTGGTACTCGGCGTACGGAGGGTAGGCCGCCACCGCTCTGTCCCACCACCGCGCCCGCTCGTCCCCGCTGACCTCGCGGGCCTCGAAGTCGAAGGCCTCGGGGCCGTCCTGGACCATCAACGCGCTCGGGCGCGCTTTCAGGTTGTGGTACCACAGGGGGTTCTCGGGGGCACCGCCCTTGGACGCCACCAGCGCGTACTCCCCGTCGTGCTCGACGCGCATGAGGCCGAACTTGCGTAGCTTGCCCGAACGGTTCCCCCGGGTGGTCACGATGATGATGGGCCAGCCGGTGTCGAGCAATGTGTTGGCCCGCTGACCACCGGACCGTTCGTACTCCTCGACCTGCTCCCTAACCCACGGGGCCGAACTCGGCTCGTACTCCCCTTCTAAAGGCATGCCGCATCATATGGTCCGTACCGCGTTAGAGGACCACTCCGAGCAGGGCGGCCGCGGCAACCAGGTCCTCCTGCCCGGCGGCCCCCGCATTGGCGGCGGCGTCGATGGCCGCCAGCGCCGCCGGGGTGTCGAGGTCGTCGTCGAGCGCCGCCCTAACCTCGTCGACGACGTCCCGTACGCCGCCGTGCCGGGCGCCGTTGCCTTGTCCTCGCCACCGGGCCAAGCGGGCCGTGGCTTCGACCGGCAGGTGCCCCTCCCACTCCCAGTCCAGGCGGTAACGGTGGGCCAGGATGGCGAGCCGGATAGCGGCTGGCTCCCAGGTCTTGAGCAGGTCGCGGACGAAGACCAGGTTGCCGAGCGACTTCGACATTTTCGTGCCCTGGTAACCGACCATGCCCGTGTGGGCCCAGTGACGCGTCAACGGCTCCCCGGTGGCCGCCGCCGACTGGGCCGCCTCGCACTCATGGTGGGGGAATATCAGGTCGGACCCGCCCCCGTGCAGGTCGATGGTGAGCCCGAGCTCCCTGATGACCAGGGCCGAGCACTCGATGTGCCAACCTGGCCGCCCCGGTCCCCACAGCGAGTTCCAGGCCGGCTCTCCCGGCGCCGAGGGCTGCCAAAGCACGAAATCCAGGGGGTCCGCCTTGTTGGGGTCGTCCGGCTTACCTCCTCTTTCCCGGGCCAGCTCGAGCATCTGGGCACGCCCGTAATGGCTGACCTCGCCGAACGCCGGCCAGGACGACACGGCGAAGTACACGGCGCCCCCGGACTGGTAGGCGTGGCCGCTCTCGAGCACCATCCCGATGAAGCCGAGGATGTCGGGGATGGCTGAGGTGGCGCGGGGCTCGCTGGCCGCGGGCAGGAGGCCCAGCGCCTCCATGTCGGCAGAAAAACTCGCCATTTCCTCGGCCGCCAGGTCGAGGTAGTAGACGCCCAGTTCGCTCGCCTTGCGCAGGATGTCGTCGTCGACGTCGGTGACGTTGCGTACGAGCACCGTTTGGTAGCCCATGTCCCGCAGCCGCCGCTGCAGCACGTCATAGGCCAGATAGGTGGAAGCGTGCCCGAGATGGGCGGAATCGTAGGGGGTTATCCCACAGGTGTAGATGGTCACCTTGCCGCCCGGCCCCGCCGCCGGCTCGAAAGGTACGATCTCCCTCCTGGCCGTGTCGTAGAGGCGCAGCGGCGTCACGCTCAGACGATACCCGTCACCCGCAGCGAGGCGTGAGTCTTGTAGCGGCGGTTGACCTCGACCAGGCAGGCGGTCAGGGCCTCGACGGCCAACGCCGACCCCAGGCCCCCGACGTCGATGCCCCGCAGGCCGGGGACCAGGTCGATCATGCCGATGACCTCGTCGGTCACCGACCGCAGGTCGGAAAAGACCATTACGTCGGCGTCGAGCTGGTGGTCCGGGTCCCCCAGCTGTCCGGCGGGCAGGTGGTGGAAGGCGCCCGCCACGTGCGTGGCCGGGACGACCCTAGACAAGGCCAAGGCCACCGAGCCCGTGTACGGCATCAGGGGCACGAACCGGTCGCCCCACTTCACCATGGCGTTGACCATCGACACCAGGATCTTCCCGGACAGCTCGTCAACGAGAGTGCGGACCGTGTTGACGGCCCCCTCCACGGGCGTGGCCAGCACGACGAGATCGGCCCGGGCGGCCATCTCGTTGGTCGCCGGGACCAGGGAGAGGTCATGACCGCTCCAGCGTTTCGTGAGCCCGTCCACCACTTCGGTCGCTTTTTCCAGCGTCCGCGAGCCCAGCAGAACCTCTACACCAACCGATGCCAAACGAGCGGACACAGCCGAGCCGGCCGGTCCCGTACCACCTAGAACACCTATTTTCACCCCAAGAGCCTGGCACGACCGTGACCGGTAAAGCGAACTGCGCTGCTCGGCGGTGCTGGTACCTTCACAATCATGAGCTCACCGACCGCCCCCGGCCTGCCCGACGGCACCGTCGACGGCCCGCCCCACGGCACGGTCGACAACCTGCTCGCCTTCCTCACCACGTCGTGCGTCTCGTGCCGCGACCACTGGGGAAAAATGGGGGCCGTCGCGCTCGGGACCGCCGGCGCCGCCCACCTCGTCGTGGTGACGCCGAGCCGTTCCATGGAGGACGAGCCCTTGGCCCGCAGCCTGACCCCGGCCGGTGCCCACCTGCACATGAGCTCGGACACCTGGTTCATGTACGGGGTGGGACAGGCGGGCACTTTCGTCCTCGTCCGCAGCCGCGCCGACGGCCCGCCCCCCTGGTCCGAGCCGGGAGAGGTCCTGGGCTCAGCCGTGCCCTCCGACCTCGGCGAACTGCCCGAACTGGTCCTCGGCTGGCAGCGCCGGCCTGACAGCTGATGGCGCCCCTGACGCCCCCGCTCAGGAGCTCTTGGCCCGCCGCCCCACAATGCCGCGCAGGAAACCCACCTGGCCGAGGTGCTGGAACTCGTCCTCAACGACGCTGACCAGGCGCACGCCCAGGGTGACAGGCGGGTCCCAGCGGGTGTCGACCACCCGGTCCAGGTCGCCGGCTTTCAAGCCCTTTACGTACTCGAGCGTCCGGGCCGAGACGGCGACGCGGTAGTCGCGCAGCAGGTCGATGCCCACTTTCACCTTCGCCACTTCTTCGGACGTCTGGCCGTAGCCGTGAGCACGCTTGTCGAACGGTAGCCCGAAGCGGTCGTACCACCCCTCGGCCGTCCACGCCTGTTCGGTGCCGGCCACATCGCTCACGTGGTCGTCCTCGACCCGGGTCAGGTGCCAGACCAACCAGGCGATCGTGTTGGCCTCGGGGTCGGCCCGGAACGTGAGCTCGGCGTCGGCGAGCCCCTCCAGCGCCGCGTCCACGCCCTCTTCTATGCGCGTGAAAGCGTCCACGAAGATGTCAGCGATTTCCATGTCTCTCCTCCTCTATCGGGCCGCGGTAACCCGGGAGCGGGCGGCGAGACCGATGGGCAACGCTACCCACCCGATGGACGCCTAATAGCGGTGCGGCTTCTGCGAAGATCGAAAGCGTGTCAGACGAGTGGTACATCCAGCCCAACGGGCCCCTGATCGGCGACGTCGAGGTCTACGGCTCCAAGAACGCCGTTACCAAGCACATGGTGGCCGCCATCCTGGGGGACGGGCCGAGCACCATCTCCAATGTCCCCGAGGTCGGCGACGTTCAGATCACGGCGGACATCCTGCGGGCCGTCGGCGCCGGCGTCACCCAAGAGGACGGCAGGCTGGAGATCACTCCCCCGGAGCAGGCCAAGCCGGAGGTCCCTCTCTCTTTCACCGGTCTCAACCGCATCCCGGTGCTCATGCTGGGGCCTTTGCTGCACCTGACGGGCGAGGCCTTCGTGCCCATGGTGGGCGGTGACCGCATCGGCGGCCGGCCCGTCAACTTCCACGTCCAGGCCCTGGAAGCCTTCGGCGCCGAGGTCGACGTCACCGACGACGGCATACGGGCTCGCTGCACCCGCCTGCGGGGCGCCATCATCGAACTGCCCTTCCCGAGCGTGGGCGCCACCGAGTCGGCTCTTTTGTCAGCCTCTATGGCCGAGGGCAAGACCGTCATACGTAACGCCGCCACCGAGCCCGAGGTGCTCGAGCTTGCCCTTTTCCTCCAACGCATGGGGGCCAGGATCGAGCTGTCCCCCGACCGCCGGATCATCATCGAGGGGGTGGAGAAGCTGAGCGGCGCCCACACCCGCCTCCAAGGGGACCGCAACGAGGCCTTTTCCTACTTGGTGGCGGGCCTCATCACCTGCGGCTCGGTGCGGGTCATCGGCTGCGGACAGGACCGCCTGGTCACGGCCATAACCACGCTGCTGCGCATGGGGGCGCAGGTCCGCATCGACGAGTTCGGCATCGCCGCCTTCGCCCCGGACGGCCTGCACGCGGCCGCCGTGTCCACCGACGTGCACCCGGGCTTCATGACGGACTGGCAGACGCCCCTGATGGTGCTTTTCACCCAGGCCGAAGGCATGTCGGTGCTCCACGAGACCGTCTACGAGGAGCGTTTCGTCTACGTCCCCGCCCTCAAGACGATGGGCGGCGAGATCGGTCTGTTCGCCACCTGCCTGGGCGGCCCAGCCTGCCGTTTCCACGACACCAGCTACCTCCACTCGGCCGTGGTGAGGGGCCCGTCGAAGCTGCAGGGCGCCGAGGTGGAGATACCCGACGTCCGGGCCGGGTTCTCCAGCGTCATCGCCGCCGCCGCCGCCTCGGGCCCGAGCGTGCTGCACGGGGTGCGCCACCTCGAACGTGGCTACCACCGTCCCGCCGAGCAGCTGCGCTCCCTCGGGCTCTTGCTCGAACAACGCTGAGCTAAAGAGGGGCGGGCTCTACCCAAGCGCCTAGGCGCCGCCGCCCCACCCGACCAGGTGTTTTCTCCTGGCCCAGGGAGGCGGGACCTTAACGACGAAGGGGCCGGCGTAGCCGGCCCCTTCGTCTAGCTCAAGGAGCGAGAGGGGGGGCCCGCTCCGAACAAGGTCCTTGTGTAGCAGGGGGAGCTACGAGGACACTTAAGACATTACCGGCCCCAGGAGGATCACTTCCATAGGTATGCCGAAAAATCGGTATCTCTGTCAGAGATAAACGCCGACGAACACCGGTTCGGGCTCCAGCAGCACGTTGAAACGGGCCTCTACCGCGTCTCGGACAGCCCGGGCCAGAGCCAGGAGGTCGGCCGTGGTCCCCCCTGGGCACGCCGTCAAGGCCAGGGCGTGCTTGGAGGAGATGGCGGCGCCCCCCAGGCGGTGGCCCTTGGCGAACCCGGCCCTCTCGACCAGCCAGGCGGCCGGCACCTTGGTGCCCGCCGGGGCCGGGAACGTCGGGGCCCCGGGCGCCACCTCCGTCAGGCGGGCCAATTGGGCCTCGTCGAGGACGGGGTTGGTGAAAAACGAACCCGCGCTGCGGGTGTCCGGGTCGGCGCGGTCGAGCACCATCCCCTTGCTCCGGCGCAGGTCCAGCACGGCCTGGGCCGTCAGCTCCAGGGGGGCGTCCTGGCCCAGGTCCCGGCCCAGGTGGCGGGCGAGTTCGGCATAGCGCAGAGGCCGGCCGCGGTCGGAGCGCGCCAGGCGCATCATCACCTCGGTCACCACGTAGCGGGACCGGCCCTTGAAACGGCTGTTGCGGTAGACAAAACCGCACTCGGACGCGGCCAGCTCGCAGCTGCGGTGACCGGCACGGTCCCAGACCTTGACGGCCACGACCGTCTCGGCCACCTCCTGGCCGTAAGCCCCGATGTTCTGCACCGGCGCCCCGCCGGCCAGGCCCGGTATACCGCTCAGGCACTCGATGCCGGACAGACCTTCGGCCACGCAGAAGCTGACGAGTGCCGACCAGTCCTCGCCCGCTCCGGCCCGGACCAGCGCCCCGGCACCGTCGGGCTCAACGGCTACACCTTTTATCGCCACTCGCACCACCGTCCCCGGGAAGCCCTCGTCGGAGACGACGAGGTTGCTGCCGCCCCCGAGCACGAGCACCGGGCGACCGGCGCCATCGGCCTCCTCGAGGACGGCCGACAGCGCCGCCACCTCGTCCACTTCGACCATGACCTCGGCCGGCCCCCCCAGGCCAAGGGTCGTCCACCCCGACAGGGGCACGCCCCGCAACCCGAGGTTGGGCGTCCCGCTGCTCGTCCCGGTCATCGCAGGTCCCGCGTAGCCTAGTCCTACTCGGGGGGCCCAAGTCGGACTAGCCGCCCTGGCCCTGCGCAGCGGGAAGCCGGCCCCGCCCGAACCTGCAATCGGTATCCTGGCTGACTGTGCAACAGCTGGAGCAGGAGGTAAAGCTCGAGGTCGAGCCAGAGTGGAGCCTGCCAGACCTTACGGGTCTTTTCCCCGGTGTCGCGGCGGTGGCGCTACCCGTTCTCTCCCTTGACGCCGTGTACTACGACACCGCCGACACACGCCTGGCCCGTCACCACATAACCCTGCGCTTCCGCCGTGAAGTGGCCGCCGGCCATGTCGAGGGCACCTGGACCGTAAAGCTGCCCTCCTCTGCGCCCTCCGACGGGACGGTACTGGTGCGCACGGAAGTGACGTGGCCGGGGGCGGAGCCCGGCGACGGTGGCGAGACCGTCACCTCGGCCCGCCCACGAGTGCGACGGCGCCCATCGGCGAACCCGGTCCACCTCCCGCCCCACCCCGAAGCGGCCCGGTTCCTCAGGGCCATGACCCTAGGACGGCCCCTGGCCCCGGTGGCGGAAGTGAAAACGGTCCGGGAGCGGACCGAGCTGCGGACCTCCGACGGCCGCAGCCTGGCCGAGATAGACCGCGACAGTGTGACGNNGGAGGCTCCGGCGGGACGGGAGGTGGCGGCGGGACGGGAGGTGGCGGCACCAGCCCTGAACGGTGAGGGGGCGCCCGGCGGGCCGGGCCGCACCGCTCGCCGCGCCCATGCCCTGATGTCCGACGCGCTCGCCGAACAGGCCGGCGAGTGCCTGGGCACGCTACAGGACCATGACCCGGCCCTCCGGCTGAGCGACCCCGATCCCGAACACGTGCACCAGTCCCGGGTCGGCGTCCGGCGCCTGCGCAGCATCATGCGCTCTTTCGCTCCCTTGGTGACCACTCCCTTGGGGGAGGTCGACGACAGCACCGAGATCTGGTTCGAGGACCTCCGCGACGAACTGAAATGGCTCGGCGGGGCACTCGGCGCTGTCCGCGATACCGATGTACGCCTCCAGGGCCTGGTGCAGGAGTGCTCGACCTTGCCCCACGCCGACAACATGGGCGCGGCAACCTTGCTGGCGGTGGCAGAGGACGAGCAGCGCCAAGCTCACGACGCGTTGCTGGAAGCAATGGCGACCGAGCGGTACGTGGCGATACTGCGCACCCTCGAGGGGCTCGCCTCACGGCCCCCTCCCCCGTCCGTCGAGGTCCCGGACGGGCAGGTCCCGGACGGCGACGTGACGGGCGCCCGGTCCCTCGACGGCCCGCTACCCACAGGGCTGTGGGGGGCCCTGGACCGGCCGGCCTCGGCGGGCCTTCCCGCACTTGCCCGCCGGCAGTGGCGGGCCGTCCGCAAGGCCGTGCGGAAGTTGGGCGATGAGCCGCCCGACACGGCCCTGCACCGGGTACGTATCCAGGCCAAGCGCCTGCGCTACCTATCTGATGTGGCCGCTCTGTTCGCCACGCCCGCCGCTAATCGCGTCGCGGCAAAGGCGACGTCCAAGGCCACCGCCCACCTTCAGGACGTCCTCGGCGAGCTCCACGACGCCTCCGTGACCGAACAGTGGCTGCGTGACGCGCCCAACCGTCTGCCGAGCGCTACGAAAACCGCGGTCGTCTTCGCCGCCGGCCTGGCGGCCGGAGAACTGGCTGCCCGCGCCCAGGAACGCCAGCGGGCCCTACGCAAGAAGTGGCCGGCGGCGTGGGCGCCGGTCCAGAGCCAGAAGCTGCGCCGCTGGATGACGCCGTGAAGCCGGATGAGGCCGTGAAGACAGTGCCGTCCACGGGGAGCAATAGCGCAACGCCGTCGGCTGGAGCATCGGCGCCGTCCTCGGGATAGTCGTCGGCGGCGCCATGGTCACTTACCTTTCCTGGCGCTGGATTTTCTGGATCAACGTGCCCATCGGGGCCTTCGGCGTCACCCTCGCTTTCCGGGTGCTGAGGGACAGCGGCCGCAGGACCAAGCACCACCTCGACCTGGTGGGGATGGGTTCGCTCGGCCTCGGGCTCTTCGGCATCCTGTGGGCCATCACCCGCAGGGCCCCCGGGGGATGGCCCCGATCGATGCTTCCCTGTTACTGGTACCGGGGTACGTGGTGGGCAGTGCCGTCGGGCCGCTTGCCGGGCGGGTAGCGGACCGTTTCGGCCCTGTCCTCCCGGCCACTGCCGGCCTCTCCCTCCAGGTGGTGGCGCTCCTGGTCTACTCACGCCTGTCGATCGGTACCGGTCTTTGGGTCGTGGTGGTGGCGAGCGTCCTGAACGGCATCGGCGCCAGCGGTTTCTTCCCAGCCAACACCGCCGCGCTGATGAGGGCGGTCAAGCCCCAGGTGTTCGGCGTGGCCTCCGGGATGCTGAGGACCTTCGCCAACATCGGCATGGTCTTTTCGTTCAGCATGGCGATACTGGTCGCCTCGCGGTCCATCTCGCGGGGGCTGGCATTTGTCATATTCGTGGGGACGGCCAAGATAAAGGGTCACCTCGCAGTCGCGTTTACTGCCGGTTTGCACACAGCGTTTTACACCTCCATGGGCGGCATGGCCCTCGCCGCGGCCTGCTCGGCCACCAGAGCGGCCCGGCGCCAGTCGGACGCAGGGCCGGCAGCGGCTGCCGCACCCTGATCTCCTGGGGTTATTGCAGGCATGGCAGGGGTTTTTGAAGGCGCGCCCTCGCGTCCTGCCGAACAGCTCCGTTAGAAAGTACTGAGTTGCTTCGTCTCCCGCCCGCGTTTTTGGCAGTTACGCGCAAGCGGTACCAGTGTTTTGGGGCGGCGGTTTATGCCGGAAAACGAAAGGAACTGCCAAGAGCCCTCGCGCTCGATGTAATCAACTGCAAAAGACGGCAAGGAAACGGGGGGTTAGCGTGGAGTTTCGCGCGTCTATATGCGAGAGACTGGGTTTGCGCCTCCGCTACCTGGCAGGTGTGCCCCATCGGCAACCACGCGCGCACCCACCCGACCGACAGGCCTTCACACGCCCGCCCCGCACCGACCCACAGCGCCAGCCCACAGGGCCAGCGCCAACGCGTCAATCGGATAGCTTCGCCGGTGTGAGCTGGCTATCGCGTTTCAGCCAACCGCGGGAAAGGGTGACCGGCGCGCCCACCTCGTCCAACGGTGCATCCTCGTTCCACCTCTGGTGGGACGTGCCGGGCGGCCCTTTCCAAGAGGTCAGCGCAGTGTTGGAGATCACCCGCGCCCCTGCCGTCCGCAAGCTCTACTTCTGGGCGCTGCAGGTCTCTTTCGTCGACCGGGGCCGGGACCTCGGGGCAGGGCACACCGGACTGCAATGGCACCCGGGAGCGCCGGCCGGCGCCGTCAATTGGGGCGGCTACCACGCCGGGGGCGGCGTCCTCGACGGTACGGGGTCGGACCTCCCGCCCGTCGACGGCCCTCATACCCGCCATTTCCCGTGGTCTCCCGGGCGTCCCTACCGCTTCCGGGTATGGTCCCCGAGCCCAGGCGCCTGGCGTTCGGAGGTCACCGACATGGCTACCGGGCAAGCCACCGTGATCAGGGACCTCCTGGTGCCGGCCACCGGGCTGGCCAGCCCCGTCATGTGGGCGGAGGTCTTCGCGGCTTGCGACGACCCGCCCACCGAAGCCCGGTGGTCGGAGCTCGAGGCCCGCGCCGGCCAAGCCTTAACTGCCACTTCGGTGCACCTCACCTATCAGTCTCATGCCGACGGCGGCTGCGCCAATACCCTGAGCTATGCGGACGGAAGTTCGTTTGTGCAGGCTACCGGGTTGCCGGCCGCCCGGGCACCTGGCCCCGACGTGCTCCGACTGCAAACCTGAGGGCGCCTCTATCCCTCGCCCGTGACGCCGGTGCGGCCGGTGCGGCCGGAGACGGCGGTGGAGGTTGGGTGCAGGGAGGCGTACAGGGCCTGGATCTCGCCCAGGCTGCCCGCCAGGTCGCGGCCTTCGACCCACGCCTCGGCCGCCCCCTGCATCGTGCTCAGCAAGTCGGCGTCGGTCCGCAACCGGCGGATCTGCTCGACGAGCTGGGGCACGTCGCTTGCCTCGACAGCCAGCTGGCGGCGCACCATCTCGGTCGTCGACGCGGTACCGTGCCCTACCAGGGGTGAAAAGGCGACCACCGGCCTCGGGGTCCGCAACGCCTCCAGTACCGTGACACCGGCGCCGTTGGTCACCACCACGTCGGCCGCGGCCATGAGCTCGGGCATGGTCGAGACGTAGCCGAAGACGGTCAGCCGACCGCTATGGGCTGCGGCCAACGAACGCAACCCTTCCTCCAGGGTGGCGTTTTTCCCGCACACAGCGATGGCGTGCACCGCCGGCTCCAGCTTCACCAAGGCTTCCACTCCCGGGGCGATGTCGCCCAGGCCCCAAGCGCCGCCCGTCATCAGGACGATGAAGTCGTCCTGGGGCAGCCCGAGGAGCCGGCGCGCTTCTTCCCGGCTCATGTCGCCGAAGCCCTGCCGCACCGGTGGCGCGCCCAACCGCATCGTCTGGTCGAAACCGGGCAGCAGGGCATCGGCAGCGGCCGTGTCGTACATAACAAAATGGAGGTCGATGCCGCGGTAAGCCCACAACGGATGGACGTGAAAAGCCGGGCAATACGTGACCGTCAGGGTCGAATAGCCCCTTTTTGCCCTGAGCCAGTCCAGAGCGGCGGAGCCGAAAGGGTACGTCGATATGACAAGGTCGGGATCATTGCTGGCTACCGCCTTGCCCAACCGGCGACCGAAGAAAGCGCCCACCGAAGCCCGGGCGAGGTCGGCGAACCGTTGCGAACGGGACAGGCCGTCATAAAAGGCCTCGTAGCTCCAAGGCAAGGCGGAAAGCTGGAAACCGTAAGCCCAACGCGCGGCCCGGGCGAACCGCACGCCCCGCAGCTCCATGGTGTCGAGCTTGTGCACCGTGCATTGGGGCCAGCATTCTTCTATCGCCTCGGTTAGAGCGGTGGCCGCGGCATTGTGGCCTTCGCCCATCTCCGCCGAGATGATCAGGACGCGCCGAGGGACGTTAGCGTCTGTAACTGTCATACGCGCTTTCGTGCCCTACTTTCACTGTCCCTCCGATATCCCGCCCCTAAGCCATCGTGCTCGTCGGTAGCCTACTCGCGCTCCTCTCGGGGATGCTCAATGCCACCGCCGCCTGGCTGGAGAAGCGAGAGGGCATGCGCACGGCCACCACCCGCTCGGGGATGCGCCTGTTGGCCGCCCTGGCCCGGCGGCCGGCATGGCTGGCGGCCATGGTGCTGAGCGCCCTGGCCTGGGTGGGGGAAGCGGCTTCCCTGGCCCTGGCCCCGGTCCCCATCGTGGCCACCCTGCGTAACGCCGGGCGAGGCCTGCTCGTCGTGGGCGGCGGCCGTTGGCTGAACGAGCGCTTCAGCCGCCTCGAGATCCTGGGAGTGGCGCTGGCCAGTGGAGGCGGGATCATCACCGCAATTGGAGCCGCCAATAGCAAGGTCGTGCACAAACCGCTTTCCAACTGGACCGAGATCGTCGTGGGCGCCTCCTGCATCCTCGCCGCCGGGGTGGTCTCCGGCCTCTCTTCCCGACTATCGCCTTCCCGGCTGTCGCCTTCCGGCCTGGGCGCTACCGGCGACGACCACCGGCGCAAGGCGGCCGGCATAGCCACGGGAGCAGCGGTGGGCTTGCTCTATGCCGGCACGGGCGTGTTCACCAAGGAGATCGGCGACCGTTTTGCCATATACGGGATAGGCGGCCTGACCGCCGTCCTCCCCAGTGCCGGGATCTGGCTGATGGTCCTGATGTCGGTGTGGGCGCAGAGCCTCCTGCAACAGGCGTTCCGCCGGGCCAACGCCGCCAGCGTCTCGGCGGCCAACGCCTCGGTGGCCTCGCTCGGCCTCATCGGCGCCGGTTTCGCCCTATATCACCAGGGCTTGCCCGGAGGTGCCGGGACCGCCCTGCTCCTCGGGGGCATCATCGTCTCCGTGGCCGGCACGCTGTTGCTCGTGGGCTCCAAGCCCGTCCCCGCTGCCGAGCCCGTCCCCGCTGCCGCCGAAGCCCCGAGTACGCCTGACCCGGTGCCCGGGCCCGGCACGGCATAGCGCCCCTTGCCGCCCAACCCGGGCCGGAAGGCATCGGAGCCTCGGCCCGGAAGAGGTCAACTCGCCGTGGCCGTCCCCCCGGTGCCGCCTCTCCCGCCCGCTCCGCCCGCCGAGACGACTTGCGATTTCAGGGCGTCAATGGCCTCGAGGATGTCCTTCACGCCCCCTTGAGTATGGGCGTCCAACAGGTCGATAATGCGCTCTACGTCCTCGAAGGTCTTGGCCGAGCGGGCGTCGGCGGCGATGTTCTGGAGGTTTTGGCCCACCATCAGGGCGGGCAGCAGGACCAACTGGATGAAGCTCTGGGCCGCCCATTCGACGAGGATCACGAAGCCGGCCTCGCCGATGATGCCGATGGTGGGCGTGATGACCTTCGCCTCCACCAGCGCCGCCGGCAACGCCAGCAGGGCAATGACACAGAACATCCAAAAGCACGTCATGGTGCCGACATTTTCGGTGATCCACAACGCCACCTTCTTGTTGAAGCGGGCGTATGGCGAGTGGTCCGGCAGGTGGTCGGTAACATGAGCGTGCACGGCGTGGCCGTGTTTGGTGAACCCGAACGCGGGCATATGGCGCGCCTTGGCGGGATCCGGGGTGCTAGCGGTCGTCACGGAGGGGCTAGTGGTCGTCATGGAGCCAAAGCTTCGCGCGCCGCACCTTGCCGGACGCGCCTTTCGCTACTCCTCCACCCTTTCCACCCCTATGTAGTACGCGCTCCCGTCGGCGAGGGCGACTTCCTTGGCGCCCGACGGCGGTCCGTGGACGAAGTGGATCTGGCGCGCCAACGTCTCTCCCGCCACCATTTCCTGATGGGCGCCGACGGCCCGGCGGATCTCGGGCGCATGCGTGAGGTCGAGGCTCAGCTCGACGTGGTCGGAGACGTCGAGGCCCGCTTCCTTGCGCGCTTCTTGGACCTGGCGGACGAGGTCGCGGGCCAGGCCTTCGAGCTCCAGCTCCTCGGTGATCTCCAGGGAAAGACTGACCACGAGGTCGTTGCCCGGCAACGCCCGGCTCGAGTCCTTGTCCCGGGGCACGAGCGAAAGGGAGTACTCCTCGTCGCCCAGGACGTGCCCGGCCACCTCGACCTCGCCTTCGGGCAGGCGCATCCATTGGCCCCTGCGCACCGCCCCGATCACGTGCTGGGTCGCCGCCCCCAGCCGGGGACCGAGGACCGCCGGGTTGACCTGGAGCACGAGGTCGGCCACATCGTCGACCTCCTCGACCAGGCGGACCTCCTTCACGTTGAGCTCGTCGGCGATGAGGTCCAAGTAGGGGGCCAGGGCGGGCGCCCCCGGGCCGGCCACCGTGACCGATGCCAGCGGCAGGCGGGCCCTCAGGCCTCGGGCCTTGCGGATGGAGTGACCGGCCGAGCACACCTCGCGGACGGTGTCCATATGGGCCACCAGAGCGGCGTCCGCGGGCAGGCAGGACACGTCGGGCCAGTCGGCCAGGTGCACGCTGCGCTCGCCGGTGAGGCCCCGGTAGACCGACTCGGCCAGCATGGGCAGCAGGGGGGCCACCGTCCGGCAAAAAGTGTGCAGCACGGTGTAGAGGACGTCGTAAGCGGCCAACTTGGAGGAGTCCGACGCCTGGCTGGTCCCGACCCGGCTCCAGAAGCGGTCGCGGCTGCGCCGTATATACCAGTTGTTGAGAGCGTCGAGGAACGAGGTTATGAGCGCGCACGACCGGTAGAGGTCGTAGACGTCCATGGCGTCGGTGACCTCTTCGACAAGCAACCGCAGCTTGGACAGGATGTAGCGGTCCAGCACCTCGACGGCGTCGGCGGTCAGGTGGGCCTGGTGCCCGTCGGCGTTGGCGTACATGGCGAAGAACTTCCAGGCGTTCCACAGTGGGTTGAGCACACCCCGCACCGCCTCGGAAGGGCCCTTGCGCTCCACCACGATGTCGCCGCCGCGAACGACCGGCGAGGAGAGCAGGAACCAGCGCATGGCGTCCGCCCCGAAGGCGGCGAACATCTCCTCGGGGTCGGGGTAATTGCGCAGGCGCTTGGACAGTTTTTGCTTGTCCGAGCCGAGGATCACGCCGTGCGCCATGCAGTTGAGGAACGGCGGCTTGTCGAACAGGGCCGTCCCCATCACATGGAGGGTATAAAACCAGCACCTCGTCTGGCCCACGTACTCCACGATGAAATCGGCGGGGAAATGGCCCTCGAACCAGTCCACGTTCTCGAAGGGATAGTGGACCTGGGCGAAGGGCATGGAACCGGACTCGAACCAGCAGTCGAGCACGTCTTCGACCCGGCGCATCATCGACTGCCCGGTCGGGTCGTCCGGGTTGGGCCGCACGAGCTCGTCTATGCCGGGGCGGTGCAGGTCGGCCGGGCGCACGCCGAAGTCGGCCTCGAGCTCGTCGAGGCTGCCGTAAACATCGATGCGGGGATAGCGGGGGTCGTCGCTCTTCCACACGGGGATGGGAGAGCCCCAGAAACGGTTCCGGGTTATCGACCAGTCCCGGGCGCCTTCGAGCCACTTGCCGAACGCCCCGTCGCGCATGTAGGCGGGCACCCAGTTGATCTCCTGGTTGAGCTCCAGCATCCGCTCCTTGAGGGCCGTGACCCTGACGAACCAGGAGCTGACCGCCTTGTACACGAGGGGGGTGTCGGTCCGCCAGCAGTGCGGATAGGAGTGCTCATAGCTCTCGTGGCGGACCAGGACACCCGCCCGACGCAGGTCGGCGATTATGGCCCGGTTGGCTTCGAAGACCTGGACGCCCTGGTAGGCAGGTACCTCGGCGGTGAACCGGGCGCGCGAGTCGATGGGGCACACCACACCTATGCCGGCCTGCTCGCACGCCCGCTGGTCGTCCTCGCCGAACCCGGGGGCAAGGTGGACTATCCCCGTACCTTCCTCGGTGGAGACGAAGTCGGCGGTCAGCACCACGAAGGCACCCGGTTGGTCGGCAAAGAAATCGAACAGGGGGCGGTAAGAAAGCCCCGCCAGTTCGGCACCCTCGAGCGTGGCCACGAGGCGAGCCCCGGGCAGCGCCGTTTCCAGGGCCTCGCCCAACGCCTCGAGGCGGGACTCAGCGATGACATAGCGGGCCTCGTCGGTCTGCACCACGGCGTAGGTGATGTCGGTCCCGACGGCCAGGGCCAGGTTGGAGGGCAGGGTCCACGGCGTGGTCGTCCACACCAAGGCCCGGGCGGGGAGCTCGGCTCCGAAGAGGGCCTCGGCCGGGTGGCCGGGGCCGGGGGCGGAGAGCTCGAAGGCGACCGTGACAGCGGGGTCCTGGCGCGGGCGGTAGGCGTTTTCGACCCGGGTCTCGAAGTTGGACAGAGGCGTCTCGCACTCCCAGCAGTAGGGCAGGACTCGGAAACCCTCATAAAGCAAGCCCTTTTCGTACAGCTGGCGGAACGCCCACATAACGCTCTCCATATAGGAGAGGTCCATGGTCTTGTAGTCGTGGGCGAAGTCGACCCAGCGCGCCTGGCGGGTGACGTAACGCTCCCATTCGCTCGTGTAGCGCAGGACCGACGCCCGGCAGTACTCGTTGAACCGGGCTATGCCGTAGCGCTCGATGTCGGCCCGACCGGGAAGGTCGAGCTCCCTCACCGCCTCCATCTCCGCCGGCAGGCCGTGGCAGTCCCAGCCGAAACGCCTTTCGACGCGCCAACCGCGCATCGTCTTGTAGCGGGGCACGGTGTCTTTCACGTCCCCCGTCAGGAGGTGGCCGTAGTGGGGCAAGCCGTTGGCAAACGGAGGCCCGTCATAGAAGACGAACTCCTCCGCCGTGCTACGCGCCTTTACCGACGCCTCGAAGGTGCCGTCCTGGGCCCAGTAGGCCAGGATCTCGCGCTCTACCTCAGGGAACTCGGGCTTGTCCGCGACCCGCGGGTAAGCCGGCTGTCGGCGCGGTCCAGGGCTGCTGTTTGCCACTTCATCATGCTACGGGACAGGCGCAAGGCCCTCAGTCCCATTACCGTCAGTACTGGTGACTGTCGGTGCGGTCGAGCTCCGGGCTCTCCTCGACCTCCACCTCGCCATCGCCTTCCTGATCTTCCTCGTCTTCCATCGCCAGGCACCACGAGGCGTGCTCCGTGCCCGGCATCGCTCGGCACTCGGGACATGGCTCGACTACCGCTTCCACAGACCGCTTCAAACTACGCGCCTCTTCGAAGCGCCGGTGCCGTCCCTTTTTCACAATGACTCCTGAGCGAGACGTGCGAGAACCCCCGAAGCCTACCGCCATCTCGGTCCCAAATGTAAACCGCAGCCAGGGCCACCGCTCGCCCGCCAACGTGCCCGGACGCCGGCTCTAGCATGGCCCCATGCCTCAAGAGCTCGACGTCGACGCCATGCTCCAGCGCTTTCGGGACCGGGCGCACGCCGTGCGCCAACGGGGCGTACCGCCGATCGAGGGCGCCGACCGCAAGCGCTTCGTCGACCAGGCCCGGACCGACTTCATGGACTACGCCATGATCGGCGACGCCACGGCCGCCCTAGAGGGCGGGATCCTTACCCTGACTATCGACCTGCGGCCGGAAAGCGACCGCCAAGCCGAGGCGTAGTTCCGCCGCTGCGCTCAGGCCCCCGCGCCGTGACGCGGCCTGTCCTCCATGAGCAAGCGCCCGTGGCCGTCCAGGGCCAACGACGCGGCACCGCTGGCCAGCTTGCGCAGGGGCGCACCGACCAGCCCGGCCCGCCAACCTTGCCCGAGGCGCGCCTCGGGCTTGAAGGAGAGGAACTCGACCACGTCGCTGCGGGTGGCCAGGAGGGCGGCGTCAACCTCCTCGTCCCGGGCCAGCTGGGCCACCCAGGCCGAGGCCAGCGCCACCGCCGGCCGCAGCTCCTTGCTCACCTGGTCGACCTGGGCGACCCGCACTAGGTCGACGGGCAGCACCCGGCCTCTAGCCACGGCGGCCATGATCTCCTGGTCGGCCCCGCCCCGCAGGTACCGGGCGTCGATACCCCGGGTCTCGTGGAGCTTGTCCGCGTTGGGCGGCGGGCCGTGGGCGATCGAGAGCAGCGCCAAGTCGGGCAGGACCATGCGCGGTTGGAGGTCGTGCTGGCGGGCTTTGCGCTCTCGCCACGCCGCCACCTCCTGGGCCACGGCCCGAGCGGTCCCTTGGAGCTGTCGGTTGTCGCGCAGCTTCCACCACGCTTCATCGGGATCGGTGGCACCCACGGGGCGGGCCAGGAGGGCGGCACATTCCTCTTCGGCCCACACCAGCCGGCCCCGAGCCGAGAGCTGCCCGGAGATCATGTCGGTAAGGGCGAGCAGGTGGGCGACGTCCGAGGCGGCGTAGGACAGCTGTGAGGCCGTAAGGGGACGGTGGTTCCAATCGCTGAGGCGGTCGCCCTTGGCCAGGCGCACGTGCAGGAAGCGGTCCACCAACGAGGCCAACGAAGCCGACCCGTAACCGAGGAAGCCCGCCGCCACCTGGGTGTCGAACAGCGACGACGGCAGGAGCTGGCACGCCCGGGCCAGGACCTCGAGATCCTGGCTGGCGGCGTGGGCCACCATGACCCCGGGGCCGGCCAGCACCTTGGCGAAGGGTTCGAGGTCGACGGCGAGAGGGTCCACCAGGGCAATGGCCACGGCTGCGCCCGGGGTGGGCTCCCAGGCCACCTGGACCAGGGCCAGGCGCGGCCAGTACGTCCGCTCGCGGTGGAACTCGGTGTCGAGAGCGTACCGGGGCACCGAGACCAGCTCTTCGACCAGAGCGGCGAGGTCTTTGGCCGTCGTTACCAGCCAGGGGCCCTCGCTCTCGGCAGGGCCCTGGGCCGCCCAGGGTGGGACCGGGACCGCCACCTATGCGCTCTCGGGCTCCGACCAGGCCCTGAGCTGGGCCAGGCTGCGAGCCAACATGCGTGAGACCTGCATTTGGGTGGCGCCGATCAAGGCCCCTATCTGGGTCTGGGACCACCCACCGACGAAGCGGAGATTGAGCACCAGGCGGTCCCGCTCGCCCAGGCGGGCCAGCAGCGGGGTCAGTACCAGCCTCCCTTCCACCTCGGCCAGGCCCGGGTCCCCCGCCCCGAACTGGCCCCAGGCGTGGCCGTCCTCACCCGTAGGGCCGGGCGTGTCCAATGACGAGCTGCTACGTAACGCTCCGGCTTCGAGCGCCTCGACCACGTCCTCCGGGGAGGCGCCGATGTGCCGGGCCAGCTCCGCCATGGTGGGAGACCGGCCCAGCACCTGGGCCAGCTCGTCGATGGCCTGTTGGGCGTTTATGTAGAGGTCGTGCACCCGCCGGGGCGGACGGACCCACCAGGACCGGTCCCGGAGGTGGCGTTTGAGCTCGCCCAGGATGGTGGCGGTGGCGAACGTCGTGAGCTCGGTCCCCCGGGCGAGGTCGAAACGCTCGATCGCTTTCAGCAAGCCGATCAGGGCCACCTGGTTGAGGTCGTCGATGTCCTCGCCCCGCTGGACGAACCGGTTGGCCAGCGACCGGGCCAGGCCTTGGTAGGCGGAAACGATGAAATTAAGGGCGGCCTCGTCGCGCGAGTCGTGGTAGGCGGCCAGGGCCTCGTGGACTTCGGCGCGCCGGTCCGTGGCCCGGGGCCCGCTCACGGAGGGCGCGGGTGACGACACGCGCAAAGTCTACCGTGTCGTCCCCCGGGAGCCCTTCACCGAGAGGCCCGGAAAAGGTGCCCCCGGCCCGCATCAGCCTCCGTAGTTGAGCCTGGTGTCCTCGGTCCGCAGCAGGGGCGCGTCCTCGTCCGGGGCACCGCAGTCGACCACCTCGCCCACGAACAGGGCGTGGTCGCCCAGCTCCAGTTCCTGGCGCACCTCGCACTCCAGCCAGGAAGCCGCGCCGGAAAAGATGGGCGTCCCTGTGGAACCCGTCCTCACTGCCACGCCCCCGAGCATGGCCGGACCGGGCCCTTCCTCGGCGGGCTTGGTGAACGCCCTGACGATGGCCCGGTCCTCGCGTTTGAGGAAACAAAGGCTGAAGGCGCCACCCTGGCGTACGAGCTCGCAGGTCAGGGCGTCGTGGCGGATGCTTACGGCTAGAAGTTTGGGCTCCTGGGAGACCTGCATGGCCCAGGTGTGCGTCATCAGGTTGCGCCGGCCCCCGGCGGCGCTGCCCAGAAGGTAAAGGCCCGAAGGCATCCGCCACAGGATCCGCCGGCGCATCCGGTCGAGCTCGGCCGGGCCGGCCCCGGGGGGGACAGGTCCTACAGGTGATGAAGCCATTAGCGGTCCGCGCCGCGCCGTTCTGGGTCCAGCTGACGGAGAAAGAGTGCGCACCGCTGCTGCTCGTCGTCCTCCCCTATTAGCCCAGCCGTCAGCTGCAGCGCCTCCAGGCTGCGCAGGAACCCGCGGTTGGACGGGTGGCGCCAGCGAACATACCCCGATCCCCTCCACCCCGCCGCTCGCAGGGCGTCCAGGCCGCGGTGGTAACCCGTGCGGGCAAAGGCATAGGCGGCGACGACGTCATCACCGACGTTGAGCTCGGCCAGGGACGCCCACGCCTCCAGGTACCGGGGCCAGCGGGCGGCCACCGGGGCCACCGCGGCCCGGGGAGACGAACTGGTCATGGCCTCCGACAGGGCCTGCGCGGCTTCGGGGGGAGGCTCGGGCAGGACGGTCTCGGGCGGTGCGCTGCCAACGGCTATATCGGGCATATGTGTCTATTGCCTTCCCTGACCTGGGCCTCAGGTCTCTGACCTGCACTTTAGCGGCTGGCTCGGGCTCGTTGGGGCGTACCGGGGCTGGATTGGCGAGGCGTGGGGCGTCAACATCGAGTGGGGGCCGTCATGAAAGAGTAGTACCGAATCCGGTACCATGGCCAAGTAGGCCAACCAAGCAAGGCCAACCAAGGGAGACAACCATGGCTATCACAGCCTCAGAAGCTCGCAGGAACCTGTTCCCCTTGATCGCCCAGGTCAACGACGACCGCCAGGCGGTCGAGATCATCTCCAAGTCTGGCTCGGCCGTCCTCATGGCCAAAGCCGACTACGACTCGCTCATGGAGACGGCGTTCCTGCTGCGCTCCCCGGCCAACGCCCGTCGCTTGCTGGAGGGCATGGAGCAAGCCCGGACAGGCCAGATTGAAGAGCACGACCTGCTCCAGTGAGGTTGGTATTCGTCCCGACCGGGTGGGAGGACTACCTGTTTTGGCAGCGGACAGACAAAGCGACTCTCAACCGGGTCAACCGGCTTCTCGCTGACGTTGTTCGTCACCCACTCACAGGGATAGGCCACCCTGAGCCTCTCCGCAATATTCTTACCGGCTTGTGGTCAAGACGGGTCGACGAGGAACACAGGCTCGTGTACAAGGTGGACGGCAACGACATCATCATTATCCAAGTGCGTTCTCATTACGGGAAATAGGCGCGATGGCACCGGCCCCGAGAAGGTTCATCGGGCACACGTCTGGAACGACGTAATGTCGTCTGTCACGTCAGCCTGCTTGTTCGATCAGCTCATTGAAGGCACCCTTCCTTCCCACACCGTGTTGGAGGAGGACGGCTTCGTCGCCTTCCTGGACAACCGGCCCGTCTTCGACGGCCACACCCTGGTCGTGCCCCGGGCCCACTACGGCACGCTGGCAGAGACGCCCGACGAGCTCCTCGGGCCCTTGCTCGGGGCCGGGCGACGGGTGGCGGCAGCGCAACGGGCGGCCCTGGGGGCGGAGGGAGCCTTCTTCGCCCTCAACGAGGTCGTGAGCCAGAGCGTCCCCCATGTGCACCTCCACGTCGTACCGCGCAGCTTCGGCGACGGCCTGCGAGGTTTCCTGTGGCCCCGCCATCGTTATCCCTCCGAGGACTTCGCCGCCGACCTGGCCGCGCGACTGCGGGCCGCGCTACCGAACAGCTAGAGGCGGGGATTTGCCAGCGACCAAAGCGGCCGTCCGACTGGCGACGAAGTCGACCATTGCCTCGGGGATCTTTGCCGACTTTGCCGCGGCAGGAATGTGCCGGTGGATCCCTTCTAGGGTGGAACTGACGACGTGCGACGCGGTGCTTTCGGGAAGACCCCAAACGGTCCCCTCCCCGACCAGGTCCTCTGCGCTGACATCATGGACACTTCGCTTGCCGTTGACCCACATGCCGAGTTTGTCGGTCATGTCTTTCAGGCCGTCCGGGGTGGGGATGTTCGTGTAGAACGTGGTCGGGGTGACGTCGTAAGCGGGCGCCAGGCGTACGGCGCCGGCTTCGTCGTGAATTATGGAGATGTTCTTGGCGTGAGCATCAGCGTTACCGACCGCGACGTTGAGGGTCGTGAGCGCCAACAACTTCGAGCGGTCCTTTATCGGAGCAAACTCCGCGAGTACCCTGGCGAAGGCCGCGAGACTGGGCCCACCATTAGATTGGTACTTCCGACGCGGTTGATCAGAGCAATCGATGCCGAGTGCCTGACAAACGTCCTCCTGATGGACCCTGACCACGCCCGTCTGTGCCCGGCGCCGATCGTACCGGGACACAACGATGACAGGCCGGCCTGCAATCTCAACCACATATGAACCAACATCTGTGAGATCTAGCTTTCGGCCGAGGTCAAGGCAGAACGCTTCAGCGGCCGCGTAGGAGCCGAAGCGCATGTCCTGTGGCTTCAGGATGTGCGTTGACGGTGCGCCTCCGAGTGGTCGGCCCCAGGAGCCGTCCGGCGCTATCGCCAACAACAGCTTCTCCTGGGCGCCAGGCAACGAGACGCGAACGTCAATGTCAGCCCCAAGAGGTCGCTCTCTTAGATGGGCAATGAGATCTTCGAGGGCGAGCTCGGAGAGCGGTTCCACTCGGCTGTCGGGCTCGCGTGCAGGCGTGCCTGCAGGGACGAGGACGATCGCGCCGGCGCAGTCTCTTCCGATAGCCGAAAGCAGCCCAAAGTGGTCGCCCCGACGGACCGAGAACTCGTCAGAGAGCGCACCTCTCGCATCACCTTCGGGTAAGAGCCCATCGAAGAACGCCCGGACCACGTCACCCCTAGGACGACGGTCGGCGTTAACCGGCATCGAAGTGGACAGGACAATGGAGCCAGGACGGAAGCGGGCTTCGGCCTCGGTGCTGTAGTCGAGGCGAAGCTTCCCGTACGTTGGTTCGCTGAGGGTGCCAATTAGTGTGTCATAGAGCCAGACATCGAGGGCGGGACGGCTAGCCAATGTTGTCCCGTGCGACGATGGCCAGTTCGTAGCCAACTTCGCGGAGGATCGCGAAGACGCGCTGTAGCTGCTCGGTGGCGAGACCGGTCTCCATTCGGGTGAGGTACGTGCGTTCGATCCCGACCCGCGTCGCCATTGCCTCCTGCGTGAGACCGGTTTGCTGTCGAAGACGGGCGAGGGCGCGGCCAAGCTCGCGCCCGTTCGATGCCCGCCACATAACCGGAGCTGTGCTCATATCAACACATTATCGTAAATCAGCCGTTGTGCTGATACCACCACAACAGGCCTTAAGTCCCCAGTGTGCGGATATCCACACGTCACCTCGGCGTCAGCAGGCCAGGCGCTTCACGTTAGTGGTCGTGACACTATGGGACGTCCCGGACGCCTCGTCCAACAGGAGTTCGGCCGCTCGGTGTCCCAGGTCGTAGGAGGGTTGCCTCACTGACGTGAGCGGTACGAACGCCAGGGCCGCGAAGGGAACATCGTCGTATCCGATGAGGGCGACGTCATCAAGGAGGCGGCGCCCACCTTCCAGGACCGCACGCTCCGCACCCAGCGCCAGCAGGTCGTTTGTGCAGAAGATAGCTGTCGGCGATTTCCGCTTCCCGAGGAGGCTCTTCGCTGCCGCCTCGCCGGCGGCGATCTCGCCGACAAGATCGTGAGTTAACCCGTCCATTGCACGTCGACTGGGACCTGGTCCCGCCCTGAGGGACCAGTACGCGTGCTGCTGCGCTGGTCGGGCACGGGGCTGTGCCCCGTTCGGGACGCAGTCCCGAGGCTCCGCCCAGCGATGTTCTCGCGCCCGCTAGGCAACATTGGCTAACCGGTAAGCGCCATATCGTCCCAGTAGATGACCGTCCCCTTCAGCGCCTTTTGAAAGTCCGGCTCCATTCCGGCATAGACCTCGGTGGAGGTGGGCTTGATCCCGCTGACCGTGAGCTCGGTCCAGGTGTTCGCGGCCAGCGTGACCCAGGGCCCGCTGGCCGTGTCCACATACGTACCGTTTGATGTCAACAAGTCCACGCCTATATCAACGCTGACCGCCGCCGTTGCCCGTACCCAAATGGCGGAACTATAGGTATAGGCCGAACTAATCGGGGCGTACCAGCTCGAATTGTCGTCGAGGTCCCATCCCCCGCTCGTAGAGGTGGTGGTCTGCGCCAGTGCCCCCGACCCCGAATGGACCACTGCTGTGGTGTGGGCGAGGGTGCTGCCCCAATAGTCGGCCGGGACCGCCGAGGTCTCAAAACCAGGGTCGGGGATGAGGTTGCTCGAGGTCACCGTCGTGGTCGTGGGCGCGACCGTAGTGGTCGTCGGGGCCACGGTCGTCGTCGTAGTGGTGGCGTGCGTGGTAGTGGTCGTNNCGACGGTCGTCGTGGTGGTGCTGGTCGAGGTGGTGCTGCCCGTGATGACGGTGCAGCACGTCAAAGTGGGAGTCTCGTACACGACGGCGCTGGTGAGGTCGTTGCCCACGAACAGGTCGCCCGTGGCGTTGACAGCGATCCCGCCATTCGCGGGGTTGGTACCGGTCGCATCGCTGAAGACCAGGGTGCTGCCGGCGCCATAGCCGACATTGCCCTCGACCTTGGTGAACTCCAACACCCTGTCGTTACCGGCGTCGTAGGCGAAGAGGTCGCCGCTCTTGTCAACCGCCAGCGCCGTGGGCTCGTACAGCTCGTCCGAGCCATTGCCTGTCCCGCCCGTCCCGGCCACGACGCTCCCCGTGGTGGCATAGGCGCCGGTGCCAGAGCTGTAGGCGTACTCGAGGACCTGGCTGGCGGACGGGTTGGACACGAACAGGTCGCCGTTGGCGTCCAAGACGATGCCTGCCACGCCCTGGATGAAGCTGGTGTAGCCAGACGGCAAGGTGCCCGGGCTGACGGTGGCCACGGCGGTCCCGGAGGCGGCCCAGGTGGCGGCAGCCGAGTTGTAAACGAACTCCAGGACCTGGTTACCGCTGCCCACGAACAGGTCGTTCTTGGCATCGAAAGCCATGGCCGTCACCGCCATCCCTGACAACTGGGTGGCGCCGGGCACGGCCGAGCCGCTGCTCGGATAGCTCCCCGTGGTGGAGTCCCAGGGGAACTCGAGCACCCCTGAACTCTGGGCCACGAACAAGTCGTTGTTTCTGTCGAAGGCCAGAGCTGAGCCCCCGGTCCCGCTGATCAGGGCGCCGGCAACCGAGTAATCCCCCGCCGCGGAGTTGAACGGAAACTCGAAGACGCCGGCTGCACCCCCGTCGGTCGAGAGGGGGTCGCTGATGAACAGGTTGCCCTGACTGTCCAAGGCGATGGCGCTTATCCCGGTGTTCGTCAGGCCGTCCTGGCCCATGATGGTCCCCAGTGGCGCGAACTGACCTGTGGCCGAGTTATACGCGAGCTCGAGGACGAGGTCCCATACTGTCTGGGTCGTGCCGTTAGAACCCTCGGCCACGAACAGGTCGCCGCCGGGACTGAAGGCCAGGCCGGAGGCGCTGACCACGTTGGCGCCATTGCCCACCGCTGTCCCCGAACTGGCATAAGAGGCGGTGGCGGAGTTGTAAGCGAACTCGAGCACCCCGCCCCCGCTGGCGGAGCCGTAGGAGACGAACAAGTCCCCGGCGGCTTCAAAGCTGAGAAAATCGGCTCCGCTGGGCAACGAGCCGGCAATCTCTGTGCCGCTGGTTGCATAGGTACCCGTTGCGGAATTGAACGGGTACTCCATCACGCGGTCATTGCCCGTGTCAACTACGAACAGGTCGCCGTCAGCGTCCAGCACGATGCCATGAGGAGCGACGAGCTGGTTGGCCGCCGATCCGCTCGTCCCGTTACCGGCCACGTCGGTCCCAACCGAAGAATACGTAGCGGTCGTGCTGTCGTAGGTGAACTCATCGACGCTGTTATTCCCAGGAGCTGTTACGAAAAGGTCGCCCTTGGCGTCGACAGCCACCCCGATCGGGTCATCAAGCTGGGTGTCCTCTAGGCCGGCCGCGCCGGTGCCGGCAACGACGGTCCCCGATGGTGCATACGCACCGGTCGAAGCGTTGTAGGCATATTCCACCACGTTATTGCCGCCGGTGTCCGCTACAAAGAGGTCCCCGTTTGTGTCCAGAGCGATACCACTTGGGTCGGAGAGCTGGCCCGTACCCCCAACTGCAGTGCCGACCGGCGAATAAGACGTGCTCGACTCGGGCGTGTACTCCAGCACCCGGTCGTTTTCAGAGTCGGCGACGAAGAGGTCACCCTTGCTGTCGAAGGCGACGCCTTGAGGGAGATTGAGCTGCCTCGGTCCGATGCCAAAAGCGTCGATGCCTTCCACCGCGGTCGCCGCCGGTACCGTGACGCCCGAGCCGCTCGTCGTGGTCGTGGTCCCACCGCTGGACGTAGTGGTGCCCGTGGTGTCGGGGGTCCCGCCCGTGGTGCCGGTGGTCGTGCCCGACGTGCCGAGGGAAGTGGGTATAACGTCGAGATAGGTATCGTTGGAGCTGCTCTCGACGACGGCGAACATTAGCGTGCCGTCAGGGCTGAAGGCCAGGCCGCCGTAATCAGGTTCGAAGGTCCCCAGGCTGGTGGTAAGAAGCGCGGTCCCGGGCTGGCCGACCTGGTAGACGTAGACGGTGTTGGCGGCCGTGGAGGTGGCGCCGGCTATGAGGCCGCCGTCAGCCGCGCTCGTCGCCACCGAGACGGGGTACGCGCTGGCCGGGTAGGTCACGCTGTTGAGGGCAAGGCTCAAATCGTTTATCTCGGCGAAATAGTACGGCGAGCCCGCGGCCATCACGAGCGAGCCGTCCGAGTCGAAAGCCACCTGCCGTAGGTTCGCCACGCCGTCCTCGGTCACCGGGCCGGCGGCGATGTCCGGCGCACCCTCGGGCGAAATCAGCATCTCCGTGAGCGTCGCCGGGCTCGTGTTCACGGTGTAAGCGAGCAGCTCGCTCGCCCACGGGCTGGCCTCGAGCCCGATACAAGAATCCATGAAGGAGTCGGCCGGCATGGGCCAGCTTTGGACCGTGCCGTTCTCCGGGCTGACCGAGACGAGCTCACTTGCGTCTTGGGCACAGTCCCCAGTGGTCGTCCACAGCTCGCCGCCCGATTCCACCAATGAGCTGGGATCGACCAGCTGGCCTGAGGCCAGTGTGGCGGTAAGGGCAAAGGTGGAGGTGCTGAAGACGTCGATCGCGTTCGGCAGCGCCACGTAAAGAGATCCGTCGAACACGACCATCGACCCTCCGGCCGCGTCGATCGTGCCCACCATGTCGCCGGAAAAATCAAGCACGGTGATCGTGCCCGAGGTGGGAGACGAAACGAACACGTGTGAGTTGGCACTGTCGACAGCGATGGACCCGAAACCGCTCGGCAGGAGGGTTTGCGTCAGGCCGGTGCCGGCATCGGCGGCCCGCACCCACGGGGAGACGCTCAGGAACAATGCAGCGACGGCCAGAATTGCAGTAACGGCGCGCAGCGCCAACCGGCCACCTCGAGCCTGGTCCACGTCCACCTCTAAGGGTGTGGCCGGCTCGGGCGTAGCGGGCCAGTGGGCTAGACCTTAATTTGGTTGCTAATTACGTGCAATCAGCAGTAAGGCAGTTGGCTCTCCGCGCGCGCAGCAGAACGCCTAATGCGGGTTCTGCTTTTCGTCACCATTACCGGTGGAGAGCTCACGGCCGACGCGGACCGTTGGCCCGCCGGCGCCGAGGTCCAGTGGCGCCTTAGCCTCAACGGGCGAGGGCCCGCCTGCCCCCGGCGGGGGCGGCGGGGCCAGTGTGGCGCGGTCCCGGCCGGCGCGCTTGGAGGCGTAAAGGGCTTCGTCGGCGTCGGCCATGAGGAGTTCGGCATCGGCCCCGGCGGTGCCGGTGGCCGTGGCGATACCTGCGCTGACGGTCACTTTCGCCACCGTGTTGAGGGAGGCGACCGCGGTCCTCACTCGTTCGACGACGATCAATGCGCCTTCGCTCGGGCAATTGGG
>PMWT01000185.1 GCA_003166025.1 Acidimicrobiaceae bacterium
ATTCCCGTGCGCCGCCCGGCCAATCGCGCCCCCAAGGATGCCAAGCCACCGTTCTTCCTGGCCAAAGACGTGAGCAGTCCGGGCAAGGGCTATGCCTACGAGGGCAAAGCCACCAGCGTGGTCGACGACGGCCGAGGCACAAACGTGGTCGACGACGGAAAAGGCGTAAGCGTGGTTTACGACGGCCAAGGCACGAGCGTGGCAGGCCCGGTCTTAGGGGGCGAGCAGGCGGGTGACGCGACGCCGGCCGATTTCGAGAGCGACGAGACCGAGTGCGAGGAGGTAGACGACGTCGCCGAGCGCTCCGACTGAAGGGTGCCCGAGCGAACACTCCCGGCACAGGTCGACCCCGAGGTATAGAGGCAGCGCCTCGACCACGACCTGCAACCATCTCGGGAGCTCGGAGAGCGGGTAGAAGGTGGCCGAGAACAGGAACAGGGGCACGCTCACCAGGGTGATCTTGTCGAAGTCGGTCCACGAGCGCATGAAGCACGTGGCGGCGAAGCCGGTGGCGGAGAAGGCGGCGCCGAGCAACGTGGCGCACGGCAGCGCCAGTAGCGCCCACCACGAGCTGGTATCGCCCAGGCCGGCCATCATGGCCAGGAAAACCCCGGCGTAGACGGCGCAGCGGAAGGTGGCGAAGCCGATCTCGGCCAGGGCAACGTCGCCCGGGGCCAGGGGAGTGGCGATGACCGCGTCGTAGAGCTTGGTCCAGTGCAGCTTGGCAANNTTGCCGGTGCACTCGTAGATGGCGCCGTTCATGGCTGAGGTGGCCAGCAGCCCGGGGGCGACGAAGTCGGCGTAGGGCACGGGCCGGCCGCCGGGGCCGGGGACCCGGCCGACGAGGTGCCCGAGGCCGACACCGATGGACAGCAGGTACAGCAACGGCTCAATCAAGCCGGTGGCCCACACATAGGGCGCGGCCCGCACCTGCACGGAGAAGTTGCGGGTCACCAATGCAAAGGGCCGTCGGGCCCGGTCCGCCACGCGGTCCGCGACCCGGGCCAAGGCGGCGGGCATCAACGCGCCATCCGGCGCCGGTAACTATGCCGGGCCAGCAGGGCACCGGCGGCGACGACGGCCACCAGGTAGGCCACGTGCCCCAGGTCGGCGGGCCCGTCGATGTGGCCGGCATAGAGGTCGCGCGACAGCTGCACACCGTGCCACAGGGGCAGGGCGTAAGCGAGGTAACGCAGGGCTGACGGCAGCTCCGACACCGGGAAGAAGGTCCCCGAGAACAGGAACAGGGGCAGCATCACCAGCCGGAAGATGACGGCGAACGTCTGGTCCGTGCGCACGTGCACCGAATAGGCGCAGACAGGGGCGGCGAAGGCGACGCCGACGAGGGGGCCCACCACCAGGTCGGCGGCGGCGAGAGGGGAACGCACAGCCCCGAAAGCGGAACTGGCGGCCAGGTAGAAAGCCGTGGCCAGCAGCACCCGCGCCGCGATCCAAATGAGCTGGCCCAGCATTATCTGGTCGATGGACAGGGGAGAGGCCTGCATCGAGAGGTAGGTGCCGTTCCATCTGTTCAGGTACCCGAATATCTCGTAGGTGGAGCGGGAGATGGCCACCTGCATGGCGGTGGCGGCGAGGAGGGCGGGGGCCACGAACGACAGGTAGTTTTCTCCCCCCAGGCTGGCCAAGGCGTGGCCGTGGCCGACCAGGGAGCCGAGCCCGAGGCCGAGCGAGGCGAGATAGAGGACCGGGGTAAGGAAGGTGGTGCCGATGTCGGCTTTCCAGGTCCGCAGGAACTGGGTCTAGAAGTAGCTGAGGGGGCGCATGGCCATGGGCACTTGCATGCGACGCCCGTCAGTCCGTCAGATGGCGACCGGTGAGGTGCAGGAACACGTCCTCCAGGCTCGTCCGGCGCACGAGGACGCTGACGGGCCGGATCCCCTTGTCGTGTACATGCTCGGCAGTGGCGTCACCGTCGTCGGTATAGAGCAAGAGGCGGCCCGCCAGGGTCTCTAGCCGGTCCGCCATGCCTTCTACCGCAGCCGCCATGGCCGGAGCCTCTCCCGGGGCGACCCGCAGCTCCACGACCTCCCGGGAGACGTGGGTTTCGATCAGCTGGCGGGGAGAGCCGTCGGCCACGATGACGCCTTTGTCCATGACCACCAGGCGGTCGCAGAGCTGCTCGGCCTCGTCCATGTAGTGAGTGGTCAGCACCAAGGTCACACCCTGCTGCTTGAGGCTGTAGAGCCGGTCCCAGAGCACGTGACGGGCCTGAGGGTCAAGCCCTGTCGTGGGCTCGTCCAGGAGCAGGAGCTCAGGCTCGTTGACGAGCGACCGGGCAATGGTCAGGCGGCGCTTCATGCCGCCCGAGAGGTTGTCGACCTTGTCGCCGCTGCGCTCGGACAGGCGGGCGAACTCAAGAAGCTCGGCGATGCGCCGTCGCAGCACGGGGCGCCGGATGCCGAAGTAGCGGCCGTAGACGAAGAGGTTGTCGGCCACGGAGAGCTCGAGGTCGAGGTTGTCCTCCTGAGGCACGACGCCCAGCCTCGCCCTAATGGCGGGCCCCTCCCGGTTGGGATCGCGGCCCAAGACCCGTAGCTCGCCCCCGCTGCGGGCCGAGGTGGCGCCGATCATGCGCATCGTGGAGCTCTTGCCGGCGCCGTTGGGCCCGAGGAACCCGAAAGCTTCGCCTTTTTGCACCTCGAAGTCGATGCCGGCCACGGCGGCAAACCCGCCGAAGTGCTTCTCCAGGCCGCGGGCGACTACTAGCGGTTCGTCCATACGTGCGTCAGTGCCTGTCCCGGCAAGCGCCGGGGCGCTCAGCCGACGCGGCTAGCCAGTACGAAGAAGCCGGTGAGGGGGACGATCTGGACGTTGGCGCCGGTGTAAGGCGCCTGGACGATCTCGCCGTTGCCAATGTAGATGGCCACGTGCTCCCCCGGGTCGGCCGGGAAGACCAGGTCACCGGGTTCGAGGTCTGACATCGGGATGTGGATCGTGTCGTCGTACTGGGCACCGCTGTAGTGAGGAAGGTATACCCCCGCCTGGGCGTAGGCCCACATGACGAGCCCCGAGCAGTCGAACGCGCCCGGACCGGCGGCGCCCCAGACGTAGGGGTCCCCCACCCTGCCCTCGGCGGCGGCGACGGCGGCCGAGGCAGCCGAGGAAACCCCCGGGACGGCCGCGGTCGTGCCTTCGGCCGACGAGCTGGCGGGGACCGTAGTGGTGCCGGCCGCCGGGACGGTAGTGGTGGCGGCGGCACCCGCAGACTGGTCGGCCGCGGCGCGGGCAGCATTGGCCTGGGCCAAACGGGCGCCGTCGTCGTCACCTTCGACTTCAGGGGTACCGGCCTGTCGGACGGGGAGTTCTCGCTGGGAGGGTGGCAAGCCGACTTGAGCGCGGCCATAGGCACACTGAGGGCCGTCCCCGGCATCGAGAGGACATGGCTCGTAGGTTTCGCCGCCGGCGGGACCCTGTCGATATGCGCCGCCGGCGAGGACCCGTCGATTGCCGGCGTGGCCGCGTTTTCGCCATTGGCCGACTTCGCCGAACGTGGCGGTGAGACCAAGCGTTCCTCGGCCCAAGCCCGAGCGGCCGCCGACGCCGCCCGCACCCGTGGCTACCCGCCTGAGCCGGGCACCTGGGCGCGCGATGTCAAGGAGGTCAGGCCGTCGTTGCTCGTCGCCCACATCCCGCCCCGGCCCCTGCTGATAGTGCACGGCGCCGGTGACGATGTGGTGCCCCTCACCGACGCCCGGGAGCTGGCCGACGCGGCCGACGCCTCGTCGGAGCTGCGCATCCTGGCCGGTGCCGGCCATGGCCTGGTGCACGACCCGCGGGCCATCGCCTTGCTGCTCGGCTGGTTCGACCGCCACCTCGGCTCGGTCGCCTGAGCCCAAAGCGGGCGCGCCAAGCAGCATTAGTGGTCGTTGTGGTTAACCATTAGCGAACACTTCCCAAATCATCGTCCCGGGTCGTTGCGGTCGGTGCCGTCGCCGAGGTCTGATTGGCCCCACCGGTCCGGTGGCCCAGTGCGAGGGCCGACGGTCCACGGTGAGCCACTGACCGGGACGGAGGAGCTTGTTGTCATTGTCTGATCGACTGGGACGGTTCGGCACCGCCGTGGCGGCTATGGCGTTCGTCGTGACCACCGGCGTGGCCGGCCCCGCCTCGGCTCAGGAGACGGCCGGCATCACCGTCAGCCCCACCGTCGCCCAGACCGCCGCCGCCTACAACGGGGCGGGCCTCTATCAGGGGGACGCGGCCGTCGTCACTGTGAGCGTGGCTGCTAACACCGTCTTCAAGCCGGGCGCGGCGCTGAGTTTCGAGGAATGCAACCCGGGCCCGACTTCACAGGCCGATTGCGATGCGCTCACACTGCAGGGGACCGCGCCCGGGGAGAGTGCCGCTGTGGTGCCCGGCGCCGACGGAAGCGTCCGCTTCACCATGGACCTCTGGATACTTCCTACGGGCAACGCTCTCACCGCTCCTGACGTCGACGACCCCAACAACAAGAACCCCGCCGGTTTCGACAACGGGTCATCGGTCACCTGCAATGCCGATGACCCCTGCTCCATCTGGGTGGGCGACGACCCGAACAGCTGGGCGGCCAACAGCTTCGTCTACAACTCGGTGGTCCTCCTGCCCAACACGCTGGCGCTGTCGCCAGCGCCCGGGACCACCACGGCGGCCCGTCCGCTCACCTCAACTACGTCGGGCCCTACAAGCACTACGGGCCCTACAAGCACTACGGGCCCTACAAGCACTACGGGCCCTACAAGCACTACGGGCCCTACGAGCACGACTGCTGCTCCCACGAGCACGGCAACCTCCAGCTCGTCCGGCGGTCCTACGAGCACGATTGTGCCGAGTTCCTCGACTACCACTGGCTCTTCCACGACGACTACAGTGGCCGGCTCTTCCACCACCACGACAACTGGGGCCTTGGCGACCAGCGCAGCCGACCCGACCGGTGGCCAGGTCCCGGAGTCCCCCTATGTGCCGCTGCTCCCGTTCGGCGCCGCGACGGTCGCCGGGGGCCTTCTGATCGTCGTGCGTGCTCGGCGGGGAAAGCCCTCCCGGCCCTAAAGGCCCAATAGTTCGCCTGTCAACGCGTTCCTGTTCTTCCTCACCATCTTCGCGGGCTCGGAGGAAAGATGAGCCGGAGCAGGGATGAGCGCCTCGCCGACAAGTTCATCGCGGTGGGTGCGGGTTGCCGCCATGGCTCTCGCCCCCAACCGCGACCAACGAGCGGCACAGCAAGAACGGCCCGAACTGGAGGTGCCTTCCGGCGTCGATGACCTTGGCCGCATGGCGGTGGCGCCGCCAGCCACGGCACTTGGTCACGACCGTGACCGACCACGACCGCCGCGGGCCGAACTCGACCGGTAGAACCTCAAGACGGTGGCTCAACCGGGCCCCCTATGACGCCGATGACCGCGGACGAGCGCGAGCTCCTGCGCTGCGGCTGGGTTGATGGCGCCGTGCTATGGGCCGAGGTGAGCGTTGCCGAGCTACCCGGGAGGCAGTGGCTCCTCCAGGTCGACGACGTCACCGACCAGCCCGAGGAGGACCTGACATACCGGGAGCTTCACGACCAGCTCACCGGCCTGGCCAACCGGCCGGTCGACCATGGACCATCTCCGTTGCCCCCATGCTCGCGGTGAGGGGCCCCTGCCCGGCACCGGCCGGCCACCGCCAGGCCTGCAGGCGATGGAACGGAGGTGAGTGTCGGTTGGCTCGCCGCGTTCGGNNAGCCATCGAGATCGACGAGCCCAGCAGACAAGAAGCTCGCGGGAGGCGCTCGGGCAGGCCTTCGATCGCCTGGGGCCACCTGGTCGGCCAAGAGGCCCCCGTCAGCCGGGGCGGGCACCAGTTAGCCACCGGCTACGAGGCAGGAGAGCTACCCGCCCCTGAGAGCACCCGACCAGGAGCAGCTCGAGGACGGGCCCGCCGGGCCGCGACGAGCGCACCTAGCCATCCAACGGTGCGCCTGTCCGCCGACGCACGAAGGGAGGCAGTGCTTCGGGCGGCCATCGTCGCGTTCTCCAGGGGCGGCCTCGCCGGCACGTCCACCGAGGACATTGCCCGCCTGGCCGGCATCAGCCAGCCGTACCTGTTCCGGCTGTTCGGCACCAAGAAGGACCTGTTCCTGGCGGTTGTCCAGAGGGCCTTCGACCGGGCTCAGAGCACACTGGTCGATGCTGCCGGCGACCGCACCGGCGAGGAGGCCATGGCGGCCATGGACGATGCCTGCCGGACGCTGGTCGAGGACCGCACGCTGCTACTGGCACAGGTGCAGGCCTACGCGGCTTGTGGCGACGACGACGTCCGGCGCGTCACCAGGAGTTGTTTCGGGAAGATGTGGCAAGCGGTGGCCAAGGCCACCCGGTTCGACGACCGCCGCCTTGCCGACTTCTTCGGTCACGCATTCCAGCTCACCATGGCCGCGGCCATGGACTTTACGGCGCTGACCGGCCTCCCGGGTGAGGGCGCACAGGGGTTCCGATAGGAACGGAGCAGAGAACCTCGGTTGCGGTGCATTTCCGGAACCTGACGCCACCGGACGGCGCTGCGGTGACTCCCGTCAGGCCCGATGGTGGTCACGCTGAGCGGTCAACGCAGTGTGGCGCTGGCGCCAGTTACCTTGCCTTGCACCGACCCCTGGGGTACGGATCCGGTGACTGCGTCCGATGCCTTCCGGTCGCGTTTCCGGGGCACCCGCCTTGTTGTCGAGCACAACCCAGAACGTCGATCGGGCGATCGAACGCCGTCGGTGGTTCGAGAATCGCCACGCAATAACGGAACCGGTGTCGCGACGTAGTGCTCGCTGGCTCTGCACGCCGTTGGTCGGACGGCGTCACGGCTATCGCACCCGATGGGCTCAGGCAGCACCCGGTATAGCGCATTTCACAACAACGATCCGCCGCCGACCTGCTTTGGTGACCTCGGCTTGGACGCGACTGAAGCCCGCCTCTGCGAGCTCCGCTGCCAGCCGGTCGGCTCCGCCCTCGGTGATGCCATTAGCGGCGTGCCCCCGGGCACCAGGCGGGGTGAGCCGCTCGACCACGAGGAGCCTGCCCCCGGGGGCGAGGAGGCGTCGCGCTTCGGCCCACCCGGCAGCCCGCTCAGGCCAGTGGTGAGCCGAGCTGAGGGCCCATACGACCGTCGCCGAAGCGTCGGGCAACGGCACGGCCGCCGCGGAGCCCTCGAGCCAGCTGACGTTGCGCGCCCGGCGGGCGGCGCTGATCCACCGGGCTAGGCGCAGCATGGCGAGGTCCGGGTCGACACCAGTGGCAGAGCTGCAGTGGCTGGCGGCTTGGCGGACAGCAGTACCCGGCCCACAGCCGATGTCGACGACCCGGTCGTCGCTAGAGAGCTTGGCGCTGGCGGCCACGGCACGGGCGGCCGGTCCGCGCCCGACGGCCATGGAGAGGACGGTGAGCGCCCGATAGAGGCGCCCCCGGCTCATCGGACTACCTCGCGGGTGAACACGCCGAGGGCCAGGGCCGTGAGCACGACTGCTCCTGTGTGCCGCTGCATAACAGTCTCCTTCGTTCCTCAGTAACTTAGTTATTCGCTAGTATAGCTAAGCACTACAATGAGCCCATGGGCCCAAAGTCCTTTGATGACCTGGCCGCCTACCTGCAGCGCTTCGGACTGGAACGTGACCGCATGCGGGCCGCGCTAGCCCGCCACGCAGGGGTGAGCGGGACCGACCTCGACGCGCTCGAGCACCTGGAGGCCGACGGGCCGCTCACCCAACGCGACCTGGGCGAGCGCCTTTCGATCACCTCGGGGGCGGTCACCATGCTCGTCGACCGGCTCGAGGCGGCCGGTTGGGTCATGCGCCAACCCCATCCCAGCGACCGGCGCTACATCCTCATAGAACTGTCGACGCAAGCGGCCGAGCACGCGCCAACAGGGCTGGCCACGTACCACAGCTCTATCCAAGCGCTCGTCGCGGGTGTACCGTCCCAGCAACGCCGCGCCATCGCCACGTTCCTCGAGGCGGCGGCCGGGGCGGCCAGCAAGGCCGCCCAGGACCTCTACCGTGGCCCCGGCACGGCGGGCCGACGTGAGCGATGAACTATGGCTACGGGCGTCAATGGACGGCCGTGCACTGCGTTCAGGGCAAGCCCGAGCCGTCGCAATGAGCGGATGTCCCTTGAGACTCCCGCATTTTCGGCCACACATCAGAAGGCCCTCCGCGCGTAGCCACCCCGGCCCGAGCTCTCCGGCCACTTGAGGCACGATGGGCTCGTGCCGCGCGTTGCTGAGGGCCCCGAAAATGGGTTGACATGCCAGGCGAGGTCCCTGCGGGTGCTCCACAACGCGATCGGGGCCGGAGAGCTCGTCTGTCTCGGCTATGTCTGGTTCTGCGCGTTGGCTCGACGACGCGACGTCTGGCTTCGAGCTTCTATTGCGGTGCTGACCGGAGAAGGGGTAGCCCTTGTGGTCGCCAAGGGTTGCCCGTTCGGTGTTTTTCAACGGCGCGCCGGTGACGACGTGCCGATGTTCGAGCTCTGGTTCGGGCCGCGCGTAGCACCCTTCGCCATCCCTGCCTTCACGGCCATCGCGCTCGTTGGCGCGGGGCTCCTCGGTCTCTGGCCTGCCGCGACCCCGGCGCCGCGGAGCAACGGCCTGGTCCGGGTGCCCCTATAGGTGCGCGTCTCAGACGGGCTCGAACGGAGCCGAGGCTTCAGTCCCGACCCACGTGCTTCACCCGACCCCAGGCCCGGCCTGGCCGGGACCGACGCCGAGCGGTCAGGGTGCGTGCCGGAGCGCCCAGAAGCGTAGGTAGGGGCGGCATGGCAACTGGGTGGGCTCGCACACCCTCCGGTCGCGGGCGGCACGCTGGCCGGTATGGTTTGGGGCAGCGGTGCCCTGCAACAACTTGGAGGTCTCCATGGGCCAACCAGCCGTTGACGCTCCTGTCGGTGCCACACCCACCGAAGGGGTCGTGCACCGCCGTAGCCCGCTGTCGGTGGCGGGCACCGTCGAACGGCTAACCGAGGTGGTCGAGGGAGCGGGGGCCAAGGCTTTTGTCGTCATGGACCATAGCGGCGAGGCGGATCGGGCCGGGCTCTCGCTGCGGGACACCAAGCTAGTTGTCCTCGGCAACCCGGTTGCCGGCACCCCCGTGATGGAGGCGGCACCTCTGGCCGCCCTCGACCTCCCGCTCAAGGTGCTCGTGTGGGCAGGCGACGCCGGCGCGGTGTGGATGAGCTACCTCTCGTCCGAGTGGCTGGCGGGCCGCCATGGCATCCCCGCCGAGCTCGCCAAAGCCCTGTCGGCACCTGACGTCCTGACGGGCCGCGTCGCTGGGACGAGCTGAGCGGTGGCGTTTGGGCCGCAGCCGGCTCAAGATCGGCACCCGCCCTCAGACAGAGGCGCGCCCGCCGAGAGCCCGGAGACGCTAGTACCAACGTGTCAGTCCCCGGTCCAGTAGGCGGGATTCTCGTGGCCCGGTGCTGTCTTATGTACCCACGTTGAAGGACTTGGAGTTCGCGACCGGACTGGCGCGCAAATCGTCGCTTGCCGTCGTGGAGTCAATCAGTACCCCGCTTCGCGGGTGGGCCGCTTGGCTTGGGGCGTTGAACCTCGTAACCGGCGCGCCCACTGCCGTCCTGCCTGAGACAACCAGGGAAGCGGTCGAGCGCCTGAAGTCCTGCGGGAACAATGGGTTCGCCGATGATTACGGGAAGCGGGACGCGCTGAGGATCATAAGTGGGCTACATGAACGGGGCTGTCTCGACCAGGACCTCCTGGTGGGAGCAGTGTTCGCTGCGGGAGTGTTTGCGGTACCTGGGATCAAGAACCTCGCGTCACTGATCGAAAGAGTGGAGCGGCGCGCACCCGGACCTGCCAACAGCCGCGACCTCAGCTGACCACGCGAAAACGCTCGTCCGGCCCAACGCCTTGGCGAGGCTCCACCATCGGGGTCTTCCGCGTGACGGCGCCAAAGTGGCCAGCGATCCATCTATTAACCGCCGTTAGTGGCAACACATGGGAATGACAGCTTGAGCTGGCCCCGTCGCGATAGCTTGAAATGGCCCCATTCAGTCACGCTGAGTGACGGTGTCTGAGGCTTCGGCCGGCTCGCCGAGTCGGCGTCAGCGACGCCAGAGCCGTCTCGTTCTGCACTGATTCACCTTGAAACATAAGGGGTTCCGGGGCAGCGCATAACGGGGGGATCTGGCGGCTCGGCGGTCGTACCCTTGGTGGCGGGTTGGGGCGGCACTACCGCTCGTCGGTCGGGGATGACAGTCAACCCTTCCAGACCACGAGCCCCTCTCCGTCGTGCTCGATCTCGACAATGCCGGGAGTTTGGGTGTAACCGCTGGCCCCGTCGGTGTCGACGTAGGTCGAGCCGTTCGCCAGGACGGCGACCCCATTGGGCAAGAAGGCTCGCCAGTCCCGGGTCAACAGGTCGGTGGTGAAGTCGACCACGGTACGAATGCCGGTGGTCGTGATGCGGTCGAGCGAGGTGTCGTCGAGGCCGAAGACCTCGCCGTCTGGGGCCGTGACGATCCCGCTGCTGGAATGGGGGAAGAAGCCGGTCTCGGGTTTCTGGCCGATGATGGCGTGGATGACCCCATGGGGGTCGACCATCAAAAGGGCCTTGGTGTTGACCCCGAATATGAACAGGTCACCAGCGCGGTCAAACGTGATGCCTGCGGGGCCGTCCGGGGACGCCTCGGTGGCGGGCTTGCCCATGTTGTAGGCGCCTGCGTACCGGATGTGTGAACCGCCAGCGACGAGCACCAGCTTGTCGGCCGGGCCGAGCCTGAGCAACTCGTTGTCGCCGGTGTCAGCTATGTAGAGCTCGCCCCCCGGCCCAAAGGTGACGTCCTCGGGCGACAGCAGACGGGCCCGGAGGGCGGGAGTGCCGTTGGCAACGGGTGCCTCCCAGCGCCCGGCGGCGCCTACGACCGTGGTGATGGCACCGTCGGGGGCGACCCTTCGGACCCGGTGGTTGGCCTCGTCGACGATGTAGAGGTCGCCATCGGGCCCAAAGGCTATGCCCCCTGGGTAGTTGAGCTCGGCGGTCAGCGCCGGGCCACCGTCGCCCGAAAGACCTCGCTTGCCATTGCCAGCGACCACGACGAACTTTCCGTTGGGGAGGTGCTCGAGGACCTGGTCCCGGCCGTCATCGGCGATGAACAAGTTGCCGTTCGGCCCGATGGCCAATGAGCCTGGGGCTTTCGGGACGACGTAGACCCCGGCGTAGGGAGGGCTTGGTAAGCGGCCCCCTAGAGGTGCGGCCACCAGGCGGGTCGCTCCCTGGCGCACCGCGGCGTAAGCGCTGCTGGTCCCGGCCAGCGCGACGGCCGTGACGATGGCAAGGCCGCTGGCGACGAGGCGTCGCCGATGCTCGGCCGCCGAGGGCGGCGTTCGCCGGCGGGCCCGCTCACTTGGTCGACATCTGTGCACAGCCTGGATAACGCTCTGACCGGCCTCACGGTTGCGCCGCGGGCAGCGGAACTGGCGCAGTGAGAACCCGGGGCCGGTCGCGTGTTCTGGCGCTGCGCTACACCACGGCCGGGTGAGCCCTACCCGTCGTTAGGCTCGATTCCTCTTGAAACTTCAGCATTGTTCGGCCACGCATAACCGGCGGATCTGCGTGCGACGTAGGTCGCCCAGGTCTTTGCACACCGGCAGGACCGTTTTGGTCGGTCATTGGCCCGGGCCGACCCGAGCTACCCGGCGGATCCTTCAGCGAGCAGGACAGGAGCATGGCCTCGGGTAAGCCGGAAACCCACTCTCAGTGTGGCGTGGTCGCGCAGTTCGGCGAGTCCCACAGGTCCCCGTTACGGCGCCGGTAATGGCGTACCTTGCGCCCTTCCTCCACGAAGCCCGCACCCCGGTAAAGCCGGATGGCGGCTTCGTTGTGGGGCCATACTTCGAGGGCCATCTTGTGCGCCCCAGCGTCCGCCGCCCACTGGATGGCCGACGCGAGCAGCAATTTGCCTATGCCTCTGCCGCGCCAGGCCTCGACGACGGGCATCCCGATATCGGCAACGCCGTAGGGCGCTATGGAAACCCAGATATGACCGACCATGCCCGGCCCGTCTGCGCCGCCCGGAGCGCACGCCACCAGGACGGTCGCAGAGTCGTTCGCCAGTGCCGAAGCGAGGCGTTCGCGCCGTGCGGCCCGGTCGAACGGGACGTCAGCCCCGATCCAGCGGCCTTCTACGACGACCTGCCATGTCTGTTCCACGATGATGTCGAGGTCGCTTTCGCTGGCCTGGCGGACCTCCGCTCGGCCACAGCGTGCCGGGGTGGTCTCCATGCGAGCAGTCTTGCCCCGCTCGACATGAGCTGCCCCGTATTTCCCGCTCGGGCCCGGTCCCGGGTTGGCGGCTCAGCCCGCTTCTGTTTGCGCGAGCTCCAGTTTGTAACCGAGGCCTCGGACCGTCGTGATCCGCCGAGGGTGGCCAGGGTCGTCTTCGATGCGCGCCCGTAGACGCTTGACATGTACGTCGAGGGTCTTGGTGTCACCTACATAGTGGGAGCCCCAGACCCGGTCGATCAGGGACTCACGGGTCAGCACCCGGCCCGGGTTGGCCATGAAGAGCTCAAGCAGCTCGAACTCTTTGAGCGGCAGCACAATCTCCTTGCCGCCGATGTAGGCCTCATGGCGTTCGGGGTCGAGGAGGAGCTCGCCAACTTTGAGGACCTCAGGCTGGCCAGGGGCTTGTCGTTCCGGCGGCGAACGGCGCAGCACGGCCCGCATGCGGGCGACGAGCTCTCTCATGCGGTAAGGCTTGGTCACATAGTCGTCGGCACCGACCTCGAGGCCGACGACGGTGTCGATCTCGCTCGTCTTGGCCGTGACCATGATGACCGGCGTCCGGTGGCCCCCGGCGCGAATGGCCCGGCACACGTCGATACCCGAGACCCGTGGCAGCATGATGTCGAGCAGGACCAGGTCCGGTCGGACGGTGCTGAACTTATCGAGCGCTTCGGCACCGTCACAGGCCACCTCCACCCGGAAGCCTTCACGCTGCAGGCCTACGACAAGGGTGTCGACAAACGACGGTTCGTCCTCGACGACGAGGACGGTCACCTGCTCAGGCACTGGCCGGCTCCTGCGGCACGGCTGAAGGAGCGGGAAATGACGAAAGTCGGGCCTCCGTCCTCACCGGCTCGACGCTAGCCGCCGTCGCCATGGGCACGGCGCCACGTGCCGCACGATAGCCAGGCCCGGCCGTACCCCACCACATGATATGGTCCTCCTTTTCTTGTGACCTCCACTGAGCTGGGGCCTCTCTCGGCGGCAGGAGGTCTGGCACGTCAAAGCGCGCCACCCCGATACGGTCGTCGGCCATCCCGTAATAAACGTCGAAGCGCTCCGGTGGGCCAAGATCGTCACGCTTGTCGATGCCGGTGGGGAACACAACGTTGGCTATGGTCCCGGCACGCTCTTCGGGCAGCACCGGCACCAGCACCGGCGCCGCCGACCGGTAGAGGACGACCCGCGGGTGCTCCCTCGAAAGCACCATAACCCCGGCCGAGTAGGACAGTTGATGTCCGCCATTGGCCGGCCCCTCTACCTCGCTCACACCGTGGTAAATAACCAGCCACCCATGCCGGGTCAGGACGGGAGGGGTGCCGCCGCCGATCTTCAAGCGCTCCCAGGGCGCCTCCGGGGCTGCCAGCCGGTGATGAGAGCTGAACTGGCCCAGGTGGTACGAACCGTCGCCCTCCGGCGCCACCGGGGCGTAAGAGATCCAGATGCTCTCCCGGTCGGGGTCCGCCTCACGGGGCTCAGGGTGGCGGGCGGTCTCCTGCGGGCGTGTGCCCGGCAAGAGCGGCCGGTGGAGGATGGCCAGTTCGGGCTGCCCTGATGGGTTGGGGACAGCGACGGGGAAGAGGCTGGCATCTTTGTCATCCACACCATCGAAGTCGGTACCCCCCTCCCGCCAAAAGTTGGCCAGGCCCAACCGCTGCCAATGGAACAGGTCTTCCGAAATGGCAAAGGCGATGCGGGGGCCAGCAACCGAAAACGCCGTGTAGGTCATCACGTAGCGCCCGAGCGGCTCGACAAAGCTGATACGCGGGTCCTCGCAGCCGCCGCCGCCGCCCGGCCGCCGCTCGTAGTCAGCCTCGGGTTCGAGAGCAATGCCGAGCCGTTCCACCCCCGAGGGGTCACCGGCCCCGTTGAACAGGACCCTGGCAATACCGATGCGGGAGTAATTGCCCGCCGCCACCAGTCGCGGGAACAGGTACAGCTGCCCGTCGGGGCCGCGGGCGGCAGCCGGGTTCGTCACGCCCTCGGCCTCCAGTGGGTTCCCTGGCTCGGGCTCCATCATTTGTCCCAGCCGCTGCAACCGAAAGGCGGTCATTGCTTGTCCCTCGGCCCGGCGCCGTCCTGGTCGCCGTCCAGGCAAGCGGCGATGGCCCTGATCACAAGTTTGGTTTCCCCGGGGCCTCGCACCGGGACAGAGACAACACCTGCCTGTTGAGCCGGGTAGTCGTTGCCCCCCACGAAGAGGGCATCGCCTATGAAGATCATCTCTCCCAGGGGGATACCCAGGACGTCTCGTAGTTTCCTTACGCCGTACCCTTTGTCGATGCCGGGCTTGGTGACATCGACCGACGTCGCCCCACCTATGCGGACAGAGAACTCGGGGATGAGGGTGTCCAAGGTTGCCTTGAGCTTCTTCCTTTTCGCGAAGTCGGGGTCCCAGTGCTCCTTTTCGTCCAGGGGGGCGTGCTGGCCCAGGGCCGAGAGCGTCACCTGGCTCCCGCGGTCCTCGATTATCTCTCCCCAGACCTTGGCCCTGTGGAGCCCGTTCGAACTGAGCGCCTCGTCCAGGGACCTCACGATCTTGGCCTTCTCGTCCGACGTCAAGTCCTCTGAATACAGCTTCGTCCAGGCCCCCGCGTACTGGAAGAACTGCGTGCCACAGGTGGGCAGGAGGGACAGGTGCGCCAGGCGCTCGTCGCAGGGGAGACCCGAGAGCAACTGTGCCTCGAACTGGGCCCAGTCGCCTCCCGAGATCACCGCCACCCTGACGATGCCGAGCAGGTCGTGGAACAAGCCCGACATTTCGGCGTCGGGGGCAGTTTTGCTCGGCGCCAGGGTGCCGTCCAGGTCGAAGACGATCAATCGCTTCACGTTACGCATTTCGCGGTCCACCTCGGCTTTCTGGCCCATATCGAGCCAGCTCTTCAGATGTCCCTGAAATGCTTGATGACCACCACCGGGCACGCTGCGTGCTGGACGCATTCCTGGCTGACCGACCCGAGCTTGAGACCGGCGAAGCCACCCCGTCCCCGGGACCCCAGCACGAGCATGTCAGCGTCCTTGGCCGCCTCGATCAGCGAAGCGCTGACGTCTCCTTCGGCGACCAGCTTGGTGATCGGCACCGGAGTGTCTTTGACGGCGGCGCTGACGGCCTTTTCGACGAAGGTTTTGCAGGCCTTTTCCATCTCGTCCCGGTCGAACGCCCCAGGGACACCGACGAAGGGCAACTGCCAGGCGAAGACCGCGACTATCTCACCGCCGTGAGCCTTGGCTTCTTCGACCGCCCAGCGCAAAGCGGCATTGCCGTGCTCAGAGCCGTCGACCCCGACTACGAGGCGGTACGTCACGGGGCCGCCAGCCTGATCCTGGTGGGCGACGGCGGAGCGTAGGCGGCCGCCTCCAGCTGTTCGAGGCTCATCCCCTTGGGCTCGGGGAGCAGCCAGGCTGACAGCCCGAGCCCGACGAGACAGACGACTCCGGCCACGATCTCGGCGCCCCGCAGCCCCATGGAGGACGCCAGCATGTCGGGGAACAGGTAGGCCCCGGCAAATGCGCCCAGCTTGCCGGCAGCCGCCGAAACGCCGTGCCCGGTCGTGCGGACGTCCACCGGGAAGATCTCCGCCGGGTAGATGAACGTCGTCGTGTTCGGGCCGAACTCGGTGAAGAAGTAGCTCGCCCCAAAAAGGACGACAAAGGACGCCACGACGGTCGTGGCCCCGGGCACCAAGCCGATGGCCAGGAAGGCGACAGCCATCATGGTGAAGCCAAAGCACTGGATCTTCTTGCGCCCCGAGCGGTCCAGCAAGCGGATGGCCAGCCAATAGCCGGGCAAAGCGAACACCGTGAAGATGAGCAGCTGCAGGAGGGTGTTGTGCAGCAGCGAACCGTGGGGATTGATGACCTTCAGTACCTCGGGGCTCGAGATGGTATTGCCGTAGTAGGCAAAGTCGAGCATGGCCCAAGTGCCGGCCGTGCCCATGAGCCAGAAGAGCATGCGCCGGTTGTGGGCCAAGGTCCTGAGCCCCTCGAGCGCCCCTTGGGGGTGGCGAGCCTTCGACCCGGGCTTCGGGCCCCGCGTGCCTGATTGGCCGGTGGCGGCGGCAATTGCGGCTTGCGCCTCGTCGAGGTCACCGCCGGCGTGGGCAAAGCGGGGGGTCTCGTGGATCTGCCGGCGGAGGTAGAAGACCGCCAAGCCAGGGACCGCGCCCAAGCCCAGCAGGACGCGCCAGATGTCCCCGTTGGGCACATGCGTGTTCAGCAGTAGGGCGGCAATGAGCGGGCCGACCACCAACCCGGCACCCTGCATGGCGAACACCAGGCCGACCATCCTGCCGCGTGAGCGCTTGGCCGAGTACTCGCTCATGATGGTGGCGCTCACCGGGTAGTCCCCGCCGATCCCGATGCCGAGGACGACGCGTGAGACGAGCAGGAAGGTGTAGTTGGGGGAGAGCGCCGAGGCGATGGCCCCGATGGCGAGGATGAGCACCTCGTAGCCGTAGATCTTCTTCCGGCCGAGGATGTCCGCGACCCGGCCGAAGATGACCGCACCGAGGGCGGAGGCGGCCAGGGTGGCGGAGTTGAGCAGCGACACCTGGCCGGTCGACAGGTGCCACTGCGGCTTGAGGAGGTCTACGACGATCCCGATGATGAACAAGTCGTAGGCGTCGGTGAAGAACCCCATGCCCGAGATGAACATGATCTTGTACTGGAAGCGGGTGATCTTGCTGTCGTCGAGTGCGGCGAAGGTGCCTGGCCCGGTGGCGGGCACGGCGGTCATGCGAAGAGTCTCGGGCACGTCGCGGCTCCGCGGGCGGAACTAGGAGTGAACAGTCAATGAACACTTGACTGGCGAGCGAAGGGAGGGAGCGCTGCGCAGGCGTGCCCGAGCTCAGCGGACGTGGCCACCGCAATGCCCGAGCTAGCCAACCTGTGGCTAAAGTGAAAGATCCCCGAAGCGGCCGACGTGCGGGCTCAGGCTTCGCTGCTGCACCGGCTCGGGAGCCCCTTTTACCCCCCAAGCCCGATCGAATGGTAAATCGCCGGTGAATATTCAGTGTACGTTCGGGTCAGCCCGACTAACATTTTCAGTTGTGAGAGCGTGACTTCCTGCTCTATCGGCGGAGAGCATGGCTTCTCGCCTAGCGTTGGGATAATGGCGAGACGCGAGCAGCCGGCAAGTAGCACGGAGCGAGCTTCGATCGGCGCCGAGTTGGGGCGTCTCGAGGATTTGATGCGCCGGACGGAGAAAGACCGCGAGCCCGAGATCTCCTTGGTTGACCCGGCCCATGGCGTGGACGCCATCAACCTGGTGCACTACCTTGCCCTTCGTCACGGCGACGTCCGGCACCTGCAGCGCTGGTTGGGGGCGCGAGGACTGTCGTCGCTGGGACGCTGCGAGGCACACGTGCTGGCTACCGTCCAAAGCGTTCGCACCGCGCTCGACGGGACCGAACCGCGACCCGGACCGACCGCGGAGAGTTTCGAAGCGGGCCGCTCCGCCCTCGACCGCAACACGGACGCGCTTTTCGGCGCCCGACCGCCGGGGCGGGTCCCCCGGATCATGGTAACCATGCCCTCCGAGGCGGCCGACGACTTCGCCCTTGTCCGCCGCTTGGTGTCCAAAGGGATGGATGTGGCTCGCATCAACGGCGCCCACGACGACCCCAGCGCATGGGAGCGCATGGCGGTCAATGTTCGCAGGGCCTCCTCGGATGTAGGGCGGCCTTGCCGAGTGTCGATGGACCTCCCTGGCCCCAAGATGCGCACTGGACCGCTCGAAGACGGGCCGCGGGTCGTAAAGCTACGGCCCCAACGTGACTTGCGCGGCGTTGCCGTCGTCGCCGCGACAGCCACTCTCGCCTCTGGCGCAGCAGACGGCCAGGCGAACGTGGTCCCGGTGGGCCCGGCGTGGACCGAACGTCGCCGCCCCGGCGATGTCGTCGAACTGGTGGACGCCCGCGGGTCGGCCCGTCAGCTCCACGTCGTCGAGGCCCAGGCCGGGCACTGCGAGGTGCTGGTATGGGACACCGCCTACCTCGAGACAGGTCTTGAACTGTCGTGTGAAGGCGACAAAGCCCGAATTGGGGCTCTACCCGCGATCGCCCAGAGCCATCGGCTGTGTGCCGGCGACGTTCTGGTGTTGACCAGGGACCTCCGCCCGGCCGTTCCCTGGAGCCACGGGCAGCCGGGGAGTGCCCGGATCGGCTGCACGCTACCGGGCGCATTCGACGCCGCCCGCGTCGGCCAGCGGGTGATACTCGACGATGGGAAGATGACGGGGCTCATCGACGGGGTCGCCGACGGCGAACTTCGCGTCCGGATCGTCTCCGCTTCAGCCAAGGGCTCTCGGCTGCGTGCCGAGAAAGGGATCAACCTTCCCGATACGGAGCTGGCCGCCGCAGCGGTGAGCGACGCGGATATGCCTCTCCTCGAGGTCGCCGCCGTGCATGCGGACATGATCGCCGTGTCCTTCCTGCGCCACGAGCGCGACGTCGACGAGATCCACCGATATCTGAAGACGGTCCACGCCGAGCACCTTGGGTTGGTCCTGAAGATCGAGACCACCGCCGCCTACAGCCGGCTCCCCGAAATCCTGCTGCACGCCATGCGCTCTCCCCTCGTCGGGGTCATGATCGCCAGGGGGGACTTGGCCGTCGAAGCCGGTTATGACCGCCTCGCCGAACTCCAAGAGGAGATCCTGTGGATCTGCGAAGCGGCCCACCTCCCGGTGATCTGGGCCACCGAGGTCCTGGACCAGTTGGCCAGGACGGGCCGACCGTCGCGCGCCGAGGTTACCGACGCCGCCATGGGACAACGGGCGGAGTGCGTCATGTTGAACAAGGGCCCCCACGTCGACGCCGCCATCGTCTTCCTTGATGACATACTGCGGCGCATGTCCCGCCAACAGCGCAAGAACACACCGCTGCTCCAACCCATCGATAGCTGGAACGAGACCGCCACCCAGGCATGAAGGACGCTGAGCCGGTCGACGGGAGCTGGTGTTTGGCGATTCGGAGCCTGCCTCGTGCCGCGGGCGGCTCTGGAGGCGTTGCTCTGGTCACCTGCGCATTATCCGCCACGTTATGGTCCCGTTGTCGTGGCCCGCCATATCGGCGGTGATGATCGTCACGGGTCAGTACATCTGGAACGACTTTTTCTGGCCCAACCTGTTCATCAATGACCCCACCCGGATGACGGCGCCGTTGGCCCTCTACTACCAGGAGACCGCCTTGGGCGGCGGTGAGATCGGCGCCATATTCGCCGGGATGTCAATCCTGGCCGTGCCCGCCGTGATCGCCTTTATCCTCCTGCAGCGAAAGCTCATGGAGGGTATCGGGTACCGGGGCATCTCGCGTTGAGCCGGTGCCTCGCTCGCCCCGCTCAGCCTTCGGGCCACTGGAAAACCTGTACCCAGAAGGACCTGTACACAGAAAGATAGGACACGACATGGCTTTGGCAGGCACATCGAGTTGGCCGGTGGCCCGTACCTACACGGGTGCTGACCGCGTCCACATCTCGCTCCCTCTGGGCGGTATCGGCACCGGTACGGTCGGCTTTGGGGGGCGGGGCCAGTTCCGGGACTGGGAGCTGGAGAACCACCCCTCCAAGGGCCTCACCGCCCCCCTTACTTTTTTCGCCTGCCGCACCAGCGGCCCAGGCCTGGCCACTCAGGCCCGCATCCTGGAGGGGGCGCTGTTCGACGACGAGGTCGAGGGATGGCAGGGCGCACGCGGCCCGCTGGCCGGCATCCCGCGCTTTTCCGAGTGTGTGTTCGAGACGACCTACCCGATGGGCCGGGTGCGCCTGGCCGACCCGGCCCTACCCATCGAGGTGGAGCTCGAGGCGTTCAACCCGTTCTGCCCAGGCGGGGAGGCGGAGAGCAGCAAGCCGCTGGCCATCTTTCGGGTCAACGTAAGGTCCACCCACCATGCGCCCGTCGACGTGAACCTCATGTTCTCCGTCGAGGCCCTGGTGGGCCACGCCCTGAGGGCAGCTGGGCTCCCGAGCCGGCCGGTGGTGCAGCCCCAGACGGGGCCGGCGGCCACCGGGATCCTGCTCCGTGACGAAGAAATGGGCTCGGCGGCCGAGGAGTGGGGGACTCTGGCGGCCGCGGTGGACGCCGAGCACCCGTGGGTGGGCCCCTCGTGGGGCCTCGGGAAGTGGAACCAGGGACTTTTCGCCATGTGGCGCGGGTACATAGAGACCGGCAAGCCTGGGCCAGGGATCTACGGGCTGGGCGGGCCGGGCCCGTCCAGCGAAGCTTCCGTGGCCGGCACGCTCGGCGCCGACCTCACCCTGGCACCGCAGGGCACGGGCGAGGCCGTGTTCGTGCTGGGGTGGAACTTCCCCAACCGCCGGGCGTGGAAATTCGACCGTGGCGCCCGCGGGATGTCGGGCACCGACACGGTGGGCAATTTCTACGCCGGCCCGAGCGAAAATGCCTGGGACATCGTAAGTGCACACATGCCGCGGCTAGGTGAGCTGAGAGAGGTGACGGAGCGCTTCGTGTCGGCGTTCTGGTCGAGCGACCTCAGCCCCGCGGTCAAAGAGGCCGCATTGTTCAACCTGAGCACGCTGAGGAGCCAGACGTTCTTCCGCACGGCTGACGGGTGGCCCTTCGGCTGGGAGGGGTGCATCGACGACGTCGGGTCCTGCCTGGGGTCCTGTACCCACGTGTGGAACTATGACCTGGCCACCGGGTACCTGTTCGCCGGGTTGGCCAAGCACATGCGCGAGCTCGAGTACCGCTACGGCACTGACGACGACGGCGCCATGAGCTTCAGGCTGATGCTCCCATTGGACCGGGCCCGCGAGCTTCCCGTCACGGCCGCCGACGGCCAGTTCGGCTGCGTGCTCAAGCTCTATCGCGAGTGGCGGCTGTCGGGGGACGATGAGTGGCTGGGCACACTGTGGCCGGCATGCCGGCGCTCGATCGAGTTCGCTTGGATCCCGGGTGGCTGGGACGCCGACCGGGACGGCCTGGCCGAAGGTGCCCAGCACAACACCATGGACGTCGAGTACTTCGGTCCCACCCCGGTCATACAGAGCTGGTACCTGGCTGCCCTGCGGGCCGCTGAAGTGATGGCCGGTGCCGTGGGTGACAGCGAATTTGCCGCCACTTGCCAACAGATTTACGCCCAAGGCGCGGCCGCCACGGAGGCGCAGCTGTTCAACGGGGAGTACTACGAGCAAAAGATCATCCCGCCCGGTGACTTTGCCAACGTCGCCCCCCGCTTGCGCCATGGCCACATGGGGGCCGAGCAGCCCGACGACCCCGAGTTCCAGATCGGCGATGGCTGCCTTCTCGACCAGGCCGTGGGGGACACCTATGCCCGCCTGGTGGGCCTAGGCCCGGTGCTCGATCCCGGCCACGTGAGGGTGGCACTGAACAACATCCACCGCCTGAACTACGTGGAAGACCTGGGCGAGTGGACCAACTACATGCGCACCTACGCCGTGCACGGCGAGCGGGGCCACATTGTGCTCTCCTATCCCAAGGGCCTCCCTGAGCACCCCATGCCCTATTGGTGCGAGGTCTGGACCGGGCTCGAGTACGTCTATGCCCTTGGCCTGGTCCAGCAGGGCGAGATGGCCACGGCCGAAGATGTGGCCACCGCCGCCCGCGAACGCTTCTCGGGTGCTAGGCGCAACCCTTACGACGAGGCAGAATGCGGTCACCATTACGCCCGGGCCTTGTCGAGCTGGGGGCTCGTAGTCGGACTGACCGGGTTTGATTACGACGGCCGCAGCGCCGTGATGAGCTTTGCCGAGGCCAAGGCGCCGTCGCGTTGGTTTTGGTCCACGGGCAGTGCGTGGGGGACGCTGGTCCAGTCCGAGGACGCCTCCGGCGCCCGGAGCGCCCAACTGGACGTCGCCTACGGCTCGGTGCGGGTGGACCGGGTCGTCATCGGGGGCTCAGCGCTGTACGCCAAGGATCCGGGCGTCCTCGTGGCCGGGACCAGCTACGACCTGGCCCGGGAGGCTTGACGACATGCCCGGGTTCACTGGCCCCGCTCATCTGGACATCGCTCGGCTGACGGCGTCTGAAAGCCGGGCCATCACGGCCGAGAACGCCACGGGCGCCCGGGGCGCCGGGGCCCGGGCGACCGAGGGTGCGGGCGCCAAGGCCGCCCGGGACCTGGGCGTGGGCTGGAAGGTCTCCCCCAGCCTGGTGATCGGGGCGGGCCAACGGGTGGAACTGGCGGCCATAGAAGGTCCCGGCGTCATCCGCCACCTGTGGTTGACGATGCGCGTCGAGGCGTGGCGCACGCTGGTGCTGCGCATGACCTGGGAGGGCGACGAGGGCCACCCGGCGGTGGCCCTGCCCGTCGGGGACTTCTTCTGCCAGGGCTGGGCCGAGTACGCCCCGCTCATGTCCGAGCCCATTGTCGTGGCCCCCTACGGCGGTATGAACTGTTACTTCCCGATGCCGTTCCGTACTTCTGCCCGCCTGAGCCTGGAAAACCTGGGCGCGGTCGATCACGTGGTCTACTACCAGGTGGACTACGCCCTTTGTGAAGTGCCGCCAGACATGGGCTATTTCCACGCCCACTGGCAGCGGTCCAACCCCGTGCCCGCGAGCCAGGTGCACACGATCCTGGAGGGCGCCGCCGGTCGCGGCAGTTATGTCGGCACCTATATGGCCATCGGGGTCAACGGCCCGGGCTGGTGGGGTGAGGGAGAGGTCAAGTTTTACCTGGACGGCGAGGCTGATCCCACCATCTGCGGCACGGGCACGGAGGACTACTTCGGCGGGGCCTGGGATTTCGACGTGCCGGGGCAAGGGTACTCGACATACATGTCCAGTTTCCTAGGCCTGCACCAGCTGATAAAGCCTGACGGCTTGTACCGCGCCCAGACCCGCTTCGGCATGTACCGCTGGCACCTTCTCGACCCGGTCAGTTTCGAGAGCGAGCTGCGGGTGACCATCCAGGACCTTGGTTGGCGCTCGGACGGGCGCTACCTCACTCGTTCCGATGACATCGCCACCGTCGGCTTCTGGTACGCCGAGGGCCCCTCCGGCGTCCCGGCCCAGCTGGCTCTGGACGATTTCGAGGTATCCAGCCGGCCGTAGCGAGGGAGAGCGGGACAAACCGTGGGAGGCTATGCAGCCGTGACAGGCCAACATCTGTCCACAAATGATGCATGAGTTACGTTATGCATCATTTGTGGTTGGCTCCCCTGGAGGTGGCTGAGCGCGAGAGCGTGGGGGCCTGAGAGCGAAAAGGGGCTGTCGACGGCAGAGGGCATGGTCGTCTCCTGGGCGGTCGCGATCTCTGCCGTGAATACTGGCATTCGGGTTAGCGAAGGTCAAGAGTTAGGACTCCCTAGTGGGAGCGGGCGATGACGTTGCTTCGCCATCACGCGGTCCTTGGGTATATATTTGTCGCTGGCGGAGGAAGGACGAAGGCAGATGGCAGACCAGGTCGTTCGTGCGGTTCTCTTCCCTGGCAATGGGGCGGTGACTACTACCGAAAAAGTGGTTGGGGATCCGAAAGCGGGCCAGGTACTTATCGCTCTGCGGGCCGCCGGTGTGTGTGGGAGTGACCTCCATTTCATGAACATGAGCCCGGATGAGCAACGGAACCCTTCCCTCGGCAAAGGCTTAGGCCGCGACCCAGGGGTTACGCCCGGACACGAGATCGCCGGTGTCGTGGAGGCAGTCGGTCCTGGCGTGTCCCACCTCCAGGTTGGGTCGCGTATCGTCGTCCAGCACTACTCGGGTTGCGGGCAATGCCGTCATTGTCGCATGGGGTGGGATTGCCTATGCGAGGACAAGGTAGTTTATACGCTCGGGCGGGACGGAGGGTTCCAGGACAAGCTGCTCGCCGAAGCGAAGGACTGCGTGCTCCTGCCGGACGGCGTGACCTATATCACCGCGGCATTTATTGCCTGCGGTGCTGGGACCTCATTCCAAGCCCTCAAGCGCGGTGACCTTAAGGCAGGCGCTACCCTCGCGGTGGTAGGACTAGGCCCGGTTGGCCTCTCTGCTCTGCTTTGGGGAAAGGCGCTTGGCGCCCGTACTGTTGGGGTCGACCCTATCCAGGAGCGTCGGGAGTTTGCGAAAAACCTCGGAGCCGATATGGTCCTAAACTCCGCGGACGCCGACCCGGCCGGGCAAATCGGCGAGCTGAGTGGCTACCCCGGCGCGGACGTCGTCATTGAGACCGCCGGCAACTCTCAGGGACGTCGTCTTGCCGTCAGCCTGGGCCGCACCTGGGGCTGTGTGGTTTTCGTGAGCTTCGGACCGGGTTGCGAGCTCGACCCGGGGC
>PMWT01000226.1 GCA_003166025.1 Acidimicrobiaceae bacterium
AACTCCTACCTCGGGATGATCGCGCCGTTCGCCATCAACTCCACCGCCGTGTTCATTTTCCGGCAGTACTTCATGCAGCTGCCCAAAGAGCTGTTCGACGCCGCCCGGATCGATGGTGCGAACGAGCTTCGCATCCTGACTCGGGTCGCGCTCCCCCTCGTACGCCCAGCGCTGTTGACCGCCATGCTCCTGACTTTCATCGGGCCGTGGAACGAGTACCTGTGGCCCTTCCTGATCACCAAGCAGCAGCGGATGGAGCCACTGGCGGTCGCTTTGGCCAACTACATGAACACCGTGCAGTCGACCGTGGCGAACCCGTTCGGCACGATCCTGGCCGGAGCGTTCGTGCTGGCCGTGCCCGCCGTCGTGTTGTTCCTCGCATTCCAGCGGTACTTCATAGCGCCGAATATCGGCTCCGCCGTGAAAGGTTGATCGGCATGGCTCAGATCGTGTTGGACAGAATCGACAAGACATATCCCGACGGCACGAAAGCGGTGGACGGCCTGAGCCTGGACATCCCGGACGGCGAGTTTGTGGTCCTGGTCGGTCCTTCCGGGTGCGGGAAGACCACCGTCCTGCGTTTGATAGCCGGGCTGGAACCGATCACACGTGGGACTGTCCGGATCGGCGACCTTGTCATGAACCACGTGGCGCCCAAGGACCGCGACATCGCCATGATTTTCCAGAACTATGCCCTTTACCCCAGCATGACCGTGAGAGAGAACCTGGCGTTCGGCCTGCGGATGCGCAAGACACCCAAGCCGGAGATCAACCGCCGTGTGCGCGACGCGGCCAGTATCCTTGGCTTGGAGAAGTACCTGGAGCGCAAGCCGGCGGCTTTGTCCGGCGGCCAGCGCCAACGTGTGGCGATGGGCAGGGCGATCGTGCGCGAGCCGGAGGTGTTCCTCATGGACGAACCGCTGTCCAACCTCGACGCCAAGCTGCGTGTGAGCATGCGGACCTCTCTGGCGGAGATGCACGAGCGGCTCAAGGTGACCACCGTGTACGTCACCCACGACCAGGTCGAGGCCATGACGCTCGGGGACCGGGTCTGTGTGCTCCGCGACGGCGTGTTGCAACAGGTCGACACACCACAGAACCTGTTCGATCGTCCCGTCAACCTCTTCGTCGGTGGCTTCATCGGCTCGCCCTCGATGAACATCATCACCGCCAAGTTGACCAAAGATGACGGCGGGGCCGCCGTCAGCTTCGCCGGGCACCGGCTGGCCATCGCCGAGGACGTGGTGCAGGCCAGGCCGGAGATCGAGGCGTACTTCGGCCGCGATGTGGTCCTGGGGATCCGGCCGTCGGCTTTCGAGGAAGCGAGCCTGGTCGACGAGACATGGGCCAGGATGTCCGTCACAACCCACGTGACAGAGTCGCTCGGCAGCGAGATCCACGTGATCTTCGTCATCGACGCCCCGCCCGTTGAGCACAAGGACGTCGCCGACTTGGCCCCGGCGACGGAGGAAGGCGAAACGGCGGCGCCGCTCTACAAAGGTAAGTCGGTATGGACGGCACGGGTCGACGCCCGCAGCGAGGCCCGCGCCGGCGACCCGATCGAACTCGGAGTTGATACCCGCAGCCTGTACTTCTTTGACCCCGGCAGCGGACTGGCGATCGGCAACAAGCAAGCGCCAGAGCCGAGGCCGGCAAGACGCGCTACCCCGGCCGCGGCTCTCCAGGGGCAACGATGAACCACGAAGCCGATCCTCGCGAACTGCTGCGGAGGTACCCGGGCAACCCCGTCCTAGGCCCTCACGACTTCCCGAAGATGGTCAACGCCGTGTTCAACCCGGGCGCCACACTCTTTGAGGGCCGGACGCTGCTGCTGTTGCGCGTCGAGGACCGCACCGGCCTGTCGTCCCTGGTCGTGGCGACCAGCGAAGATGGGCTGACCGGTTGGGAGGTCGACACGGTCAGGGGCTTGCGGCCAGAGCCGGACCGCCTCGAGGAGAAGTGGGGCATCGAAGACCCGAGGATCACCCGCGTCGGNNTTCGTCGTCTACGTCGGGTACTCGGCGGCCGGTCCGCTCGTCTGTCTGGCCAAGACGCGTGACTTCGTCCAGTGGGAACGCAGCGGTATCCTCCAGCCGCCCGAGGACAAGGACGCCGCGCTGTTCCCGACGACCTTCGGTGGCCGCTGGGCGCTGATCCATAGGCCGGCAACCGCCATGTCAGGGGTGGGTGCTCACATCTGGCTGTCGTTCAGCCCCGACCTGCGCCACTGGGGCGATGCGAGGGTGCTGCTTGCGGCCCGGAATGGTGGTTGGTGGGACGCCAATAAGGTCGGGCTCGGCCCTCCGCCTCTGCTTACCAAGGATGGTTGGCTGCTCTGCTACCACGGCGTGCGCGTCACCGTCTCCGGGGCGCTCTACCGGCTGGGGTTGGCGTTGCTGGACCGGGACGACCCGACCAAGGTCCTGGCGCGCGGCAACGAGTGGGTGTTCGGCCCAAACGCACCCTACGAACGATCGGGCGACGTGCCCGGCGTAGTGTTCCCGTGCGGGTGGATCCTGCGCGACGACGGCGACACCCTTCACTTCTACTACGGGGCCGCGGACAGCGTCGTCGGTGTGGCCGAAGCGAGCCTGGCGAGACTGTTGAGCCACCTCAAAGAGCACCCGTACCAGCCGGCCTGAAAGCCCTACCGCTGGGCTCGGGGTGGCAGGCCAAGTGATCGGCTTGCGGGAGTTACAGGGGCCCCGAACGGAAGGCCCCCTGCCGACGTCAGATCGTAATTGCCGGGTCGGCCCGGCCCAGCTCGGACGGGGCCAGGGAGCCGCCAGTAACGGCTTCAGCGACGTCGACGAGCCGCAGGTTGTGGTCCCGGGCGTAGTTGCGCAGGGCGGAGAAGGCCAGCTCCATGTTGAGGCCGGCTCGCTCGGCGATCATACCCTTGGCCTGCTCAATGACGACCCGGCTGTTGAGGGCGTGCTGGAGCTGTTGGTTGAGGACCTGGGCTTCGAGGGTGGCGCGGTGCTGGAGGATGGCAATAGTCGCGACGTCAGCCAGGGCCTGGGCCGCCTCGACGTCGTCTTCTCGCATCTCGCCCGCGTCGAAGTGGAACAGGTTGAGGGCGCCGATGACGGTGCCACGCAGGCGCATGGGCAACGCGTGTACCGAGCGGATCCCGGCGGCGAGCGCCTCCCTAGCGAACCGGGGCCAGCGTCCGTTGACCTGGGCCAGGTCCTGGTTCACAACGGCCCTGCCGCTCATGTAACAGTCCAGGCACGGGCCTTCCCTGGACTGCAGCTCGAACAGTTCCAGCAACCGCATGGCCTCACTGGACGACGCCATCACTCTCAGGTCGCCGTCGGGCCCGACCAGCATGAGCCCGGCCGCGTCGACACCCAGTACGTCAACGCAGCGGTCGGTCAGCAAGGTGAGCAGCTCCACCACGTCGAACTCCGCCACCAGCGAGTCGGCCAGCTCAACGAGCGTCCTGGCGAATAAAGATTCTCTGGGCATCGGCCCTCCGATCAGGTCGGCACGGGCCGCCTCGGCGTCCCTGGCCCGGCAGAGCAGCCCACCAGCCATTGTACGACCTTTGCGACCTCGGCGTCGTGCACTGCCTTTGGCGCGGTGGTTAATTGCCATTCGGGTAGGATCAGGCTCGTCAGGTGTGACCGTGGCCTAGGAGGGCTTGGTCACGACATCGTTGCTCCAGACCATGGTGACGCGAACGCTGAGTGTTGTGTTCGGGACCCCAGAGGAAGGAGGGACGAAAGATGCCGGCACGCCCTGACAGTCGATGACCGCCTTTCGGTTGCAGCGCCTTGGCCAGGTGATGGGGCCCGAGCCAGGGAACCCACTGGAGGCCGAGGGCGTGACGAACCCGGCTGCCGCTCGCGGCCCTGATGGGCAGCTGTACCTGTTCCCGCGGCTGGTGGCGGTGGGCAATTACTCGCGCATCGGTATTGCCAAGGTCCTGTTCAACGCGGCCGGTGACCCCTCGGGGGTAGAGCGGCTCGGCATCGCCCTCGAGCCCGAGGCTGACTACGAGCGGCGGCCCGACGGCGGTGGCGGCTGCGAGGACCCGCGTATCAGTTTTGTCGAGCCGCTCGGGCGCTACGTGATGACCTACACGGCGTTTTCGGCTGCCGGCCCACGCATCGCCTTAGCCATGTCGGACGACTTGTTCAGCTGGCAGCGCTTAGGGCTGGCCCAGTTTTGGCGGGACGACGGCATCGAGTTCGATGACCTAGACGACAAAGACGCCAGTCTGTTCCCCGCCGCCGTCCCCAACCCGTCGGGGCAGGCGGAGCTGGCCATCTTGCACCGGCCGCTTTTCTCGGGCACCCGCCCGGAGGAGACCGCCCGCCACCCCGAGCCTCGTGAGGTGGACCTCGACCGGGAGAGCATCTGGATCTCCTATACGCCGATGGCTCTGGAGGGCCACGGGCCGTACCGCCTGGGCCAGTTCAGCTCTCATCACCGGCTGGCAGCGCCGGTGTCGCCCTGGGAGCACCTGAAGATCGGCGGCGGAACCCCTCCCGTCCTGACCCGGCATGGCTGGCTGGTCATTTACCACGGCGTGAGCGAGGTAGAGGGCCCCGTCGATGGCAGCGCTCGGTTGTGCTACTCGGCCGGGGTGATGGTGCTGTCCAAAGAGCACCCGCGGGTAGTCCTGTACCGTTCGGCGGAGCCGGTGCTGGTGCCGGCGCGGCCCGAGGAACGGTCCGGGAAGGTGGCCAACGTCGTGTTCCCCACCGGCATCGACCGACGAGACGACCTGGGCCCGCCAGATCGTTTCGACGTGTATTACGGCATGGCCGACGACCGCATCGGGGTGGCACGCCTCGAGGTGCCAGAGCACCTGCCGCCCGCTGGGGCCCCCAGCTCGCCGGAGGTAACAAGGACAGGAGCAACGTCACCATGACAGCCACCGCAGTCAAGCCGGGACCGGGGACGGGCGCAAAACCCGACGAGAAGGACGACTTGAAGTCCATACCCTTGGCGGAGGTGGAAAAGCGGCTCGGGTCGTCGCCCGACGGGCTCAGCCAGGCCGAGGCGACCAAACGGCTCGCCCAGTACGGGCCGAACGAGATCGTGGCGAAGAAGACCAACCAGTTCCTGAAGCTGCTCAGCTACTTCTGGGGCCCCATCCCATGGATGATCGAAGTGGCGGTGGTCCTCTCGGGCGTGCTCGCGCACTGGCCGGACTTCGCCGTCATCCTCGTCCTGCTGTTCGCCAACGCCCTGGTCGGCTTCACCGAGGAACGTTCGGCAGGCAAAGCCATCGACGCCCTGAAGGCCCAGCTGGCGGTGAAGGCCCGGGTGGTGCGTGACGGCAAGTGGGCCACGCCGCCCTCTCGGGAGCTCGTGCCGGGCGACGTCATCCGTATGCGCCTGGGCGACATAGTGCCAGCCGACGCCCGCCTGCTCGACGGCGACCCCGTCGCGGTGGACGAGTCGGCCCTGACCGGGGAGTCGCTGCCGGCCGAACGCGGGCCGGGGGACGCCGTGTTCTCGGGTTCGGTCATCCGCCAGGGTGAGATCGACGCTCTGGTCTATGGCACCGGCGCCAACACCTACTTCGGCCAGACGGCGGAGCTGGTCCAGGACGTGCAGACCGCCAGCCACTTCCAAAAAGCGGTGCTGCGGATCGGCAAGTTCTTGATCCTGCTCGCCCTGGGCATGGTGGTGCTCATCACCGTCGTGTCGATACTGCGCGGCGAGCCTTTCCTCACCACCTTGCAGTTCGTCCTGGTGCTCACCGTGGCCGCCATCCCGGTGGCCATGCCGACCGTGCTGTCGGTGACGATGGCGGTCGGGGCGCGCCTGCTGGCCAAGAAGAAGGCCGTCGTGAGCCGCCTGGTGGCCATCGAGGAGCTGGCCGGCGTGGACGTGCTGTGCTCGGACAAAACCGGGACGTTGACCCAGAACAAGCTGACCCTGGGAGAACCGTTCGCGGTGGGCAAGGTCACCGTCGATGAGGTCACCCTGAGCGGGGCATTGGCGTCGCGCGCCGATGACGACGACACCATCGACCTGGCCGTGCTCGCCGGGCTAAGCGACGACAAAGCACTGAAGGGCTACAAGGTGGTCCACTTCGCCCCCTTCGACCCGGTGGGCAAGCGCACCGAGGCGACGGTCAAGGGCCCCGACGGGGCCACGTTCAAGGTGACCAAGGGCGCTCCCCAGGTGGTCCTGGCCCTGTCTGGCAATGCCGGCCATGTGAAGGCCTCGGTTGACAAGGCGGTCAACGGGTTCGCGGCGCGTGGCTTCCGCTCGCTCGGCGTGGCCCGGGCCGAGGGCGACGGCGCGTGGCAGTTCATCGGCGTGCTGCCGCTGTTCGACCCGCCGCGCAAGGACGCCAAGGCCACCATCGCCACTGCGGTGCAGATGGGCGTGAAAGTGAAGATGGTGACCGGCGATGCCATCGCCATCGCCGCCGAGACGGCCAAGGCGCTCGGGATGGGCACGGACATCCTGGACGCTGCCGGCATCGGCGACGTGAAAACCAAGGCGACGGCGGCAGAGGCCAAGTCGATCGAGGAGGCTGACGGCTTCGCCCAGGTGTTCCCCGAGCACAAGTTCCATATCATCGACGTGCTGCAAAAGCAGGGCCACATCGTCGCCATGACGGGAGACGGGGTGAACGACGCCCCTGCGCTCAAGAAGGCCGACTGTGGCATTGCCGTATCGGGGGCAACCGACGCGGCCCGCGCCGCGGCGTCCATCGTGCTCATGAGCCCCGGTCTGTCGGTGATCATCGACGCGGTCAAGGAAAGCCGGAGAATCTTCCAGCGGATGAACAGCTACGC
>PMWT01000040.1 GCA_003166025.1 Acidimicrobiaceae bacterium
GTCAATCAACGAGACGCTCAACACGCTCCGAGCCGTGGACCTCGGACATTAATTGGCCATGAAGAGTTGCTTGCCGATGCTCTTGGGGTCATCGGAAAGAGTGAGTATTGACGTGACCAGGTCAGTGCGAGAGAGCGTTGAGCCGTGCGCCAGGTTGCGATCGATCGCCGTTCGGTACCTTCTTGTACCTCCCTTGTCCGTGAGGCGCGGCGGGCGCAGGATCGTCCAGTCGAGCGTGCTGGCGTGGATCTGGTCTTCGGCTTGGCGCATGTCTGCGCAAGGCCCCTTGAAGATGCGTCGGGTCATGGGTTTAGCCACGTGGCGCAAGAAAAACCCATCGGCGGTGTCGTCGACCATCGACCCCGAGACCGTCACCAGCCGGTTGGCCCCGGACTTCTTCATCGGCGCGATGATGCTGCGGGTACTGTCCCGCAGGATGGTGGTCGCGGCCCGGCCGCGAGGGCCGACAGCTGACACTACGATGTCCGCGCCCGACACCGCCGGTGCGATCGCGACTAGGCCCATGACGTCGGCGGTGACGACCAGTAGGTCGCTGTGGGGTGGCACGGCCAGCCTTGTCCCCGTCTTTCCGTTTGCCCCGAAAATGGTGAGTTTCATTGTGTTCGCCTTTCGATCCTTGAGAACGTGATTTGATGCCGGGTAGGCACGGGCTGGCTTCAGCTCAGATTTTCCACCGGCCCTGCTTTTGGTACCGCGGCTCCCACACCAGGCGGTTGATCAACCGTACGGGGACGGGGAGGGCGGCCAGGAACTGGCGCTGCTCGGCCAGTGGTGCCCCATCAAGGGCCCAGGGGACGTAAGCAGCAGCGCCCTTGACGCCTCGGCGACGGCGCATCTGGCCGGTGAAGGCTTTCCAGTCCGCCGGCGATTATTTCGTCTTAGGGGATAACCGGGCCAAGTCGTGCGACTCCCGGTCGTTCGGCGCCATCCCGGGCTCGCTCGTGGTCGGGAAAGTGGTAGGCATCGTGTGGCGCCACAACCAGTTCGACGTCCACTTTTTGTGAGGCTCGCCTCCGCCATGTCGGGCGACGGTCTAGTCGGACCTATGAGACCCCCGTGGTGGGCAAGGGCCGCGAGGTCAAAGAGACAGGGAATCAAGAACCGCGAAACGCGGTGTCCCTCGCGGGTGAACGAAACGGCAAGTGATGATCAGAGCCACTGCTACTCGGCAGTCCCAAAGACCGCTCGGCTCGGTTGTTGCGCACCTCTTGGCACGCCGCGCCTCGTTGTCCTAAATCGAGAGATCGTTTACGTCGAGGCGGTCATGTTCGCTCGCTTTACCGGGTTGGTGGTAGTGAAACCCTCGAGGAACTTGTCGATTGCGTCGGCGTCCAGCGGTCGGGAGAAAAAGAAGCCTTGCCCCACATCGACCTTCTCAGCCTGAAGGCACGTCCGCTGGTCATCGTCCTCGATCCCCTCAGCAATGGTTTCGAGCTGGAGGATCTTGCCGAGTTTAACAAGGGTGTGGACGAGCGCTGCAGACTCGAGTGAATCGGTGATACCCGACACAAACGCCCGATCGATCTTCAGCACGTCGATCGGGAACCTACGGAGGTAGGCGAGGGACGAATAACCCGTGCCAAAATCGTCAACCGCCAGTCGAACGCCAAGCGCCTTCAACAGCCCAAGGCGAGCGATGGTCTCTTCAACATCGTTCATGAGCGTCGTCTCGGTGAGCTCAAGGATCAGGCTGGAGGGATCGAAGCCGCTGGCGGTGAGAGCGTTGTGGACGTCGTCAACAATCTGGTACCTCTCGAGCTGATTGCGGGACACGTTGACAGAGACGGTGAAGCGATGACCTCGGGTATGCCAAATTGCGCCCTGTCGGCACGCTTCGTCGAGGACCCAGGCACCGACGGGGACGATGAGCCCGCTCGCCTCGAGCGCCGGGATAAACTCGTCAGGCAGAACGACGCCGCGATCTGGGTGCCGCCACCGCAACAGCGCCTCGACACCCGTAAAGGCATTTGTCTGAAGATCGATCGTTGGTTGGTAAACGAGGAAGAACTGGTTCGCGCCGAGCGCGTTGTGCAGGTCAACCGCCATGTGACGGCGGTCTTGGGCTGCAGCCTGCATGGAGGGCGCAAAGACAGCGCTGCAGCGCTTCCCGGCGGCCTTTGCCCGGTAGAGGGCGATGTCGGCATCACGCAGTAGCTCTTGAGGTGTAAGTCTGTAGCCTGTGGCGATGCCAATGCTCGCGGATACCGAAAGCGGGAGGACGCTCGCGGCGATCTCGAACGGGGTCTGCAACACCTCGAGGATCCGGTCCGCGACGACCTCGGCTCCTGCACTGAGCGAGTCTCCTTCTACCAGCAGGACGAATTCGTCTCCACCGAGACGGCCCACCGTGTCGCCTTCTCGCAACACGGCGACGAGCCTCGAGCTGACGGCGACGAGCAGCTGGTCCCCGGCATCATGGCCCAAAGTATCGTTGATGTCTTTGAAGTCGTCGAGGTCGAGGAACATGGCCGCGACGGGGAGGTGGCTCCGGTGGGCACGCGCCAGCATTTGTCCTGTGCGGTCGAGGATCAACTCCCGATTGGGCAACCCGGTGAGCGAGTCGTGCAGAGCCTGGAAATGAAGCTGCTCAGTACGTTCGAGGACCAACGCCGTCGCCCGAGCCCGTCCCGTGCCCAAGAGGTGGATGACAAAACCAAACAACAGGCTCAACGCGATGCCCGCGATGAAAAGGGCCAGCGCGCTTGCGTTGCCTAGCACACCTCCGCTACTGATGGCTGCAAAGATCTGGACCGTCCAGCCGTTGTGGAGATTGACGGAGGCGACCTGCGCGCCTGAAGGAGCACGACCAGTTCGGAACACGACCGTCGAGGACCGGCCCCCATAACGCAGCGCGACCGCGGTGTTGGGGTGGCCCTGGAGTGCTGTTGTCAAGATGACACACGGCACGATGCTCATGCCGACCCAACCGGCGAACGCGGCCCGGCGCGCCACCGCCGTCGTGGGTAGTGATCCGCCCTTATAGATCGGTACGCCGAGCGCCAGGGCCGTGACCTTGCGAATGACGATGGGCGCTAAGACTTCCTGACCCGAACCTCGGCTCGCCAGCTGGCGCTGGCCTGAAGCGCCGGCGCAGAGATCGAAACCAGGTGGGAGGCCGTCGCCGGCGTTGCGGACGACGTTGATGACCGCAAGACAGTAGAAGGGGCGCTTCCCCGGTGGGACAATGACAAAGGGGGCGGGATAATTTGTTGTCGCGAGCTTTGAGAAGGCTGCTATGTGTGAGGCGGGGATGATCTGCATGCTCCCGATGCCTTGAAGCTCAGGGTACCGCCGCATCACGTTCATGTCGTCCGCCCACTGGACGAACTGCGCCTCGGTGGCCGTAGGGTTGCCGAGAACGAAGGTCTGGGCGCTCACGATGAGATCTTGTTCGTGCTCAACCGCTAACTGCAACGTTGCCGCGACCTCAGCAGAGGACGTGACGAAGGATTTGTGCGATTTCTGCCCTGCGCTGTGAGCGAACCCGGAGGCAGCGAGCCAGGAGCCCATCGTGCCCACGACGACAAGTAACACCACGAGCACTGCCCAGCTGTGCGTCCGGAGCATTGCGCGCTTGACAGGTCGGCGCGGCGCACCTGCTCCACTTGCGACTGGTACTTGCATTCCTTGCCACCTTGGGCCGATGCTCGGCTACCTGGCGCCGAGACCGGCGGGTACTGAGAATATCGGCCATCTGCCACAACGTCTGTAGGAAAGGACAAAGTGCTAGCAGCAACCAAGAGTGCACTAAGGCTCCGATCCGGCCTCTGGGCAGGGAACTTGTCCGGGGGGATTGGCGAGCGCCCCGGGTGGATCCCTGGACAGCTGAGCCCCTGGGAACCCAGGGCTCGGGATGGTGGCCCGGTTGGGCTTTGTGGCCCGTTCAGACAGACAGGGGCCGGTTGGCGGTAGTACCCGAGGGGCCCCCAGGGCCAAGCCAGGGTCGTTCTGTGCCTCCCACAGTCTTTCCCCCTCCCTCAACCAAGCCATCTGCCGATAGTTCTTATATGGACGCCAACCGATGATGGCGGTCGCACGGTGAGCTACTTCGAAGGTCCTCCCCTCTCCTGGCACCACCTGCTTGAGGTGCTACCAGACGGGATCGCCTACGTCGACGAGCACGGGGTGATCTGCCACGCGAACGAACGCCTCGAGGTCCTGACCGGCTACGCGCGGGACGAGCTCGTCGGCCAGGCTGTCGAGATGCTCGTCCCGTCCCGGTACCGAGGTAGCCACGCCGCCCAAAGCGGCAAGTTCGCCGGGGTCCTGGACGCGGGGGCACTGGGGACCGGCTCGGGCCTCACGCTCTTGCGCCGGGACGGCTTGGAGATCGCGATCGAGGCCGCCATCGCGCCGCTCATACTGGACGGCAAGCCGTGGACCGTCGTGGCGATCCGCGACGACAGCGCCCAGATAGCAGCGGCTAAAGTCCGGGCCGAGGTCGAGCTGCACGCCGTCGCTTCCGAGCTTGCTAGCGCCGAGGCGCTCGCCAATAGCGAGCAGCGCTTCCGTCTCGCGTTCGAGAACAACATGGCCGGCATGATCTTCGTCGATCTCGAGGACAGGATCCTGGCCGTCAACGACGCCTTCTGCCAGATGGCCGGACGCGACAGGCAGGAGATCATCGGCAAGGACTCGGCACCGTTCACCCATCCCGAAGACCGCGGCATTACCGAGGAGGCCCACCGCCGGCTGACCTCGGGCGAGGCCGACCAGGTGAGCTACACGAAGCGCTACCTGAAAAACGACGGACGCGTGATCGACGTCGAGGTGTCGAAGTCCCCCGCGCGGGACGCTACTGGGAGAACGTCCTACTTCGTCACGTCGGTCCGGGACATCACCCAGGAACGGGCGCTCAGTGCGCAACTCTCCCATCAGGCACTGCACGACCGGCTAACGGGCCTCGCCAACCGGGTGCTCTTCGAGGACCGGCTCTCCCAGGCGCACGGGAGGGCCGTTCGCCAGGGCGGGTGGGGAGCCGTGTTGTTGTTGGACCTCGATGACTTCAACGGGGTGAACGACACTTTCGGCCACCTCGTCGGCGACCAGCTGCTCGTTGCCGTGGCGCGCCGATTCGAGGAGGTGGCTCGCTCTTCGGACACACTGTGCCGCTTCGGGGGCGACGAGTTCCTCTACTTGGCCGAGGGGCTGACGTCGCCCGCTCAGGCCGAGGAGGCGGCCGAGGGTCTTCTCGGCGTGCTCGCGGAGCCGTTCTTCCTCGTTGGGGGGCACCTCGAACAACACGCGAGCATCGGGGTCGTGGTCTTCGATGGGACGAGCACGGACTGTAGTGGGCTCATCCAGGCTGCCGATGCCGCCCTGTACGAGGCCAAGCGCCAGGGCAAGGGACGCCACGTCCTGTTCACCCCCGCCATGCGCCAGCAGGCGGTCAGCCGCTTCGCTCTCGTCCAGGAGCTTGGGTACTCTCTTCAGTCCGGTGAGATCTCGATGCATTACCAGCCCATCGTCGATCTCATCACGAGCGAGGTGGTCGGCTTCGAAGCGCTGATGCGTTGGCAGCACCCCGAGCGGGGACAGGTGCCCCCCGACGTGTTCATCCCGCTTGCCGAGCAGAGCGACCTCATCTTTGAGCTGGGCTCCCGTGCGCTCCGCGATGCCGTGACTGAGGCGAGGTCCTGGGAGGGAGCGGGTGCGCGGTGGAGCTGGCCTTTTGTCACGGTCAACCTCTCGGCCCGCCAGTTCCACGACCCGGACCTGGTGTCGATGATCGAGAGAACGCTCACGGCGAGCGGACTTGAACCCCAGCGCCTCCTCCTCGAGATCACTGAGAGCGTGGCGCTCGTCGACGTCGTCGGGACGACGAGCGTGATCGAGCGCCTCAACCGTCTTGGTGTGGCAATCGCGCTCGATGACTTCGGCACCGGGTATTCCTCGCTTTCGTACCTCGCCCTCTTGCGCCCGCAGATCATCAAGATCGACCGGTCCTTTGTCAGCCCTTCCAAGGCGAGCACCCGGAACGACACACTGCTCGAGGCGATCGTCTCGCTCGGCCAAAAGCTCGACATGACCGTGCTCGCTGAGGGGATCGAGACGCCAGGACAGCTCCAGCAGCTCCGGCACCTCGGCTGTGAGCTCGGCCAGGGCTACTTGTTCTCACCCGCCGTACCGGCTCCCGAGGTCGCGACCATGCTCGACCGGAGGTCCCGTCGCCGGGGACAGAGGCCGGTACTGCCAACCACCGCCGACTCTCATCTTGCAGGAAAGGGACGAGAACACTTCGGTCATGGCGACGCCGCTCATCGGATTTGCTGAACAGCAGATCTCCCTACCGCCCGGAGCTGTTCTGCTCCCACGCAACCCGGCGGGCGTAGGCCGCACACAGGCATAGCCGGGTTTTTAAACCGACAGGTCAACGTTGTTGGCGCCATGTGGCAGAGACGTTTGCCATCACCGAGCACGAGCCCAGCGCGATCACCTGCTTCCGCGGTGACCTCTACCTGCGGGTCAGCACCCGTTTGTCCCGACATTGGTGTGGACAACAATGGAATAGGTCGGGCTTGTGGCATTGGGCGCTGTCCCGTTGCTGGCGACGACTGTAAGCGTTACGTTGTTGCCCGCTGAAGCACCACCTCTATATGTGACAGCACCGGTACTCGTGTTATACGTAAACAATGTATCGGTTGCCCCAGATGCTCCCGTGCCCGTCCAAACCGGCGTCAGCGTGATCGGTTGGGTCCCCCCACTGGTTGTGACACTGAACGAAGTCTGGGAAGTCCCGCCCCACGGCGGACCGCCAGCGTCCTTAGCCGCGGCGGGGTAGAGCCCAGCGGTCCCTATTGCCGTGGCATAGCAGTAGTCAATGATCTGCGTGGTCGCGGAGGGAAAGCTCGGGGCTGTATGAGGTGTCGTGGTCGTGCTCGTCGTGGTCGTGCTCGTCGTGGTCGTGCTCGTCGTGGTCGTGCTCGTCGAAGTCGTCGTGGTGGGCGCGGTCGTCGTCGTGCGTGGGACGGTAGTGGTGGTGGACGAGGTTGTCGTGGTCGTTCCTGGCACGGTCGTTGTCGTTGACGTGCTGGGGGGCACGGTGTACATCGGTGACGTGGGCACCGGGGCGGCGGGGGCGGCGGGGACGACCTCGGTATTGGAGGTAAGTGCCTGGACCTGACCGCTGATTTCCGACCAGTTGGCCTCGCTCCAGTTGAAAAGGCCGGGTGGCAAGAAGTTCGGCGGGCTCAACGAGGCGAGCCGGGGGTCGTAGATGTACTGCTTTGCGTAGCCACCCCCGGCGCCCGTGCCCGCCAGTCGGCCCCGGTAGGCCTGGCTGACCGACCCGAATTCTGTCAGTGTCCCCATGCTTGGCCCAAGGGCGTAGTTCTCAGCCGTGTACTCACCCTGGAAGGCCAAAATTGCCCCATCGATCTGGTTGACTTGGCAATCAGCGGGGGAGGCAGAGCTCCCGTAAGCCCATGTGGTCGCCTGGCCCAATGGGCACGCGCTCCCAAAGTCGTTGATGGCCGGATTGGGGTTCACGCAACTGGCAGCGGTGCTGGTCTTCCAGTTGGAGTCCCAGCTGGGGCAATCCACCGGGTGGTAGACGACTACGTCGTCGGTCGGCTCGAGCCCGATAACGTCGCTGCCAGTAGCGCTGACTGTCGTCCCGGCTATCAAGTAGCTCGTGTTCGCATAGGTGATGTTCTGGTAGACCACCACATTGTGGGCCGCTCCCACGGTGACGCTGCCGCTGACGACGCCCCCGACCCAAGCGTCACCGTTGTTGCACGCGAAGGCCAGGGGATCGGTCGCGGGCGAGGTACCGTACTGCCACTGATGTAGTGTGCCAGAGCGGTAATTGGCGATGAGACCCGGATAGTAGTCGTTGCTCTGCACCAGGCCTCCGAAGGTGTAGTCACTGCTGGTGCTGTCAAGACAGCCGGTGCCGCTGGCCTGGTTGACATAGAGAACCGGGTGGGAGCTGAGCGTTACCTGACCGTTGGCGCTGCACCCCGAGTTCAATGTGAAAGTGCCTGCAGTCACCGCTGCCGCGGTGCCGGGACTGTACACGTACACGTTCCCGGAGCTAAGGAAGTCGAAGTAGGTCATACCCTCATAGACGCAGCCGTCCGCCGCCGCCTGCTCGGCCAGGTTCGGGTTGCTGGGCGGCAAGTTCACCGGCGGTGCGTACTTGGGGGCGTCAGTGAAGGTCGGGGTGACGGCCGCCGGGGAGGTGGAAAGGATAGGCTGGGTATCGATCCAGTACACACCTTCACCGTCGTTGTTGGCCGCGTCGGGGGTGTACTGGCTGCCTTCACCGAGGACGGAGCACCCGGCTTGCGAAGCTCCCGGGTCCCCCGAGTTCAGCATGTTGCACGGCGTACCGACAACGACCGGCCCGTAGAAGTTGGTTTCGCCGTCGACGAAAAACACATCGTTCGTACGGACCGGCCCGTAGAACGTATCGCCGGTCTCCCATTTGGTGAAGGTGCAAATGTTGTTCAGGCTGTAGCCGCCGCTCGTCTCGGAGTGGACCGACCGAGGGTCCTCTGATATGGCCACGCCCGCAGTGGCGGCCTGTGTCGCCTCGTTCGGCGCCAAGTTCGCCCCGAACCAGTAGTTCTGGCAGTATTCGAGCGCGGCATCATACGCGTTCTTTGGCTGGGTCGCCTGCGTGGGGTTGCCGTTCCACGCCGTGGCCCCGGTCCCCCCGTACGAGCCGAACTCGGGCCAGCCCGCCTGGGCCGGGTCTAGGTCGTACTGCTGAGGGTCCTCCGTCTCGACGTTGGTGAAGTAGCCGTAGTTGAGGAACGTGCTCCTGGAAAGAACTACGCGGATGGAGCGGGAGACGGTCGAGGAGTGGTTGGGGACGACCCGGCCCGTGACGTCGAAGATAAGCAGGCTGGAGCCAGTTGAGCCGGCCGTCGTAGCCGCACCGGTCGGAGCCGGTGGGTGGTCCGACGGGATGCTGTACTGGTACTGCATGAACCGGACGTTGTCATTGTCTTCGGGTATCGTGACCCACCCGCAGGCGCCGGGGGGGAGGGCCGGGCTAGCGCTTGTCGGGCAGGGAGCCGAGGAGGCCAAGCGGAGCTGCTGGTCGTAGTTGTATATGTTCTGGGCTAGCTGGAAACTTGTGTCCTCGTTGGCGTTCAACCGGTACAGCAGGTCGTCGACGCCTGAATCGGCGGCGCCAAGAGCTGCCGCGTAGCTAGAGTTCTGGGCCGCGATCACCGAGCTCTGGACTGTCGCCATTAGGCCGGCACCGGCTAGGAGCCCCATTATGGTGATAATGAGGATGGTCATGAACAAAGCGATACCCTGCTCGCCGTTTTGTTTGTACCCAGACGGTTCTTCGGCGCGCTGGTGGTCGGTCCAGAGTTTGGTCATGGCGTGCCCTTGATCTACGAGGACGGATCCGCTAGGACCGAGGCGAGGCGGACGGTCTGGGTGAAGACCACAGGCGTACCCTGAGCGCTCCGTTCCGGCAGGGCAGCGAAGCCTATTGTCACTTCGCCGACTTGAGCCGGTGTCGAGGCTGGGACCTCTTGGTTTGGATAGCGTTGCAGGTAGCTGAAGATCGCTGCCCCTGGACTTGCAGCGGAGCACGGGGACCCCGAGCAGAGGGGCTCTATGTTCTGGAGCAGCGTCCCCGTACCCGGGCTTGCCGTCCACGTGCATTGACCGTTCGCCAGCGTGGGAACCGTCTGTGTCTGGACGAGGTTGCCCGAGACGAGCTTTATGTCGATGAGGTTGGCACAGCCGGTGTAAAAACTCCCACCGTTCGCGTCGACTATGCCGGCATTGTCATTGCTCACGACCTTGTCCCCGGAAAGGAAGTCGATCTCCGTAGCCGTCATCGTCACGATGTCGGCAGTACCGGTGTCCCCAGCCTGGACCGTATTGTCATAAGTGGCCGATAGGTCACGTACCTCGACTGAGACCTGATTGAGCCCGAGCATCGCCGTGTCGCTCAACTGCTGAATTGCGATGTTATCAAAAGCCTGTTGGTCGATGTGCACGAGGCTGCCACAGACGACGCCCAGGACGACGGCAAAAATACTAACCGCCACCATCATTTCGATGAGCGTGAAGCCAGCTTCGCTCGGGCCGTCGCCGTCGTGGCTCACAGTGCCAATCCCGAGGTGCTCGTCGGCGGGATGACGACATTGTTCACCGGGGTGCCACCGCTGCGCTCGAAGCTCCAGTGGGTGCCAGCCGGGACGGCAACGGCGAGAACGGTGTCGCCGACCGGGAGCGAGGCAGGGACCGTGTAGCTGTACGTCTCGCCGTTGGTGCAATCGGCGTCGCTGGCATGGGTGGCGGTTACCGTATGGCCGTAACTGGACGCCGTGAGGGCCTGGGCGAAGATGGTGACAGCGGGGTTCCCGGGCCAGATCAAGGCGGCCTGGGCCGGGACAGCTGTGAGCCCCTCTACGAAGCCGGCGGCTGGCTGGGCGTCAGCGCACGTACCCGCCCATGCCTCGTAGTTGGTGCTGTAAAAGGGAAAGCCTGTTATCGACGCCTCACCGGCAGCGCCTGGGCCGCTGGCGCCGGTGACAAGGAGGGCCGACGGCGTGCCAGTCGGTTCGAAGACGACCGGGACCGGGTCGGAAGCCGAGCCTGAGCAGGGTGACGAGGCCGCGGTACAGGAGGTCGGATAGATGATGTCGGTGGTTGACGGGCAGGCAATGTAACTGCCGGTTGAGGAGAGGCACCTGGTCTGTACGGGGCCGGTGAGCGTGGTCGGCAGGTCCCAGGTGATGCCGGTGGTCTGCTCGTATGTCTGGTCCAGTGCCAGGACCGGTGTGGTGAGGGTGGCGGGAGCCTGTTGGTTGGGGCCCACATAACCGGTGGCTGTGAGCGTGTACGACTGCCCAGGGTTCAAGTACGGAAAGGTGGCGCAGCCATAATTGTTGGTATTGAAGGTCTGGGCCGGGACGGTGTTGATCGTGACGGGGACGCCAACGGCCGAATTGCCGTCGGCGGAGAACGCCTGGATGATCACTTCGGCGTCGCCGCTGGCGATAACCGTCGCCGGAGGCGCCAACATGGTCCGGCCCATAACCGGCGTGGCCGTGGCCGCGCTGGCACTGGGCCAGGAGATGGCGAGCGAGACAAGCAGGTAGTCGTCACTGCCAGTGCCGCTGAGGGACTCTCCGCAGACATCGGTGCTCTGCTCGGGGGGTGCGATGGGCTGCACCTCCTGGCTGATCGTGAACGTCTCGTTTTCGACGGTTTGAGTGGTGGTGGTGTTCCCCAAGGGCACGTTGGCGAAGGGCATTGACCGGACTGCGTCCAGAGACTGGGAGAGAAGATCGGCCGCCAGCACTCTGGCTCGGTTGCCCGCGGTGATGTCGAACGTGGTAATTAGGGAATAGGTAATGGACGGGACCGCGATGAAAAAGACGAGGAGCGCCACCATGAGCTCGATGATCGTGAAGCCTCTGTCCGTACGTCCGTCGCGTGGGGACCTCGGGCTAGTGCCAGTCTGAGCCAAGGCGCCAGTCACTCGACCGTGTCGATGGGGTTCTCGGTCCACTCGGCGTACCGGGTGATGCCGAAGCTGAGGGTTAAGGTGCCCCCGGCCGAGCAAGAGGTGCCGGTGCCGTCGGCGGCGGTGTTCCAGCCCGCGAAGCTGTAGCCGGTCTCGGCCAAAGACCCGGTGTTGGCGGCCATGGGACCACGAGCCTTCGTACGGCCGTCACCAAGAACCGGCCCGGTGTCGAAATGCAACCTCAGCGACACAGCGTTCCTCCGTAAAGACAACGAGCCACGCGACCGTACAGGCATTCGGCCGCAGTGTCTCCAGAACACACACCTGCCATCGGGGGTCTGCCGATGACGGCGTCGTCGGACGACCTGACCAGAGCAGCCAGGAAGGGTTCAGCGACCAGTTCGCTTAGGCGGTCGCCGCAGACAGGTGGTTACTTCACCTTTTCGGCTGGGCCCACCGCCAACTTGAGCCTTCGACGTCCCTTTTTTTGTCGCCAATGTCACTCTCGTCCAGTCCGGTGGGCCCGGACCGGAACGGGTCGAACTCGACGCACCCGGTAGGCCCCAAAAGCTGGCGCCCTGGGCGATTCCGAAGATATTGGAGTATGTTATCTTATCTCAGTGTTTTCTTGACGATGACCTTGTCGTTGGCCCGCATACCCTCGAAATGGGAGCCGGCGGACCGACAACGCGGGGACCCATATGGCGAAGTACTTAACGCCACATCTCAGCTTCCACGAACCACGGCAGGGTGCAACTTGCCGCTGGTCCCATTTCGATATCTAGCGCGCTGGCCCAGAGTGGCGACGGTGTCTCGCCGATGTCCTACACCGCGGGACCAGGAGCCCAACAACGGCCAACGCCAACAAACAGGCTAGCGCGATTGCGACGAAGGCCAGCGGGGACGTCCCAGGAAGCGTGGCGCTCGCGCCAGCGACGCGGGGGAAGGTGATCGTGGCTTCGACTGCCCGCTGGACGAGCCCGCTCGTAAGGACGAGGTGAGCGCTCCACGGCCCACGAGGGAACTCCGCGCCGAACGTCACGGTCACCAGCTCTGAACGGCCCGGCGCAAGGCGCGTCGCCAGCTGGGCCGGCAGCGGCGCGGTGCGAAGGCCACCCGGGCCCTTGGACAGGGTGAGGTTGCCGGTGATGTCAAGCGTAGTCCGACCGGTGTTGTGGACTCCAGCGCTAATACGCGGTTGGCCGGACCGGACGCGCTCAGCGGTGAGGGCGCCGATGGCGAAGTTTGACTGAGGGGCCAGGACGGGCCCGACCGACACGTACATCCGGAGGCCCACCCGGTTCACGAGCTTGACGCCGCCGTCAACAGAGGACATTGTCGATACCTGAGCCCAAACGACGGCGTAGCGCCAGCCAGATGATGCGTTGCCGGGCACATCGATTGTAAGGGCGGCGAACGCGTCGGCACCTGGCGCCAAGCGGACCAAGCGGCGGCTCAGCGTTGTCCAGCTAGAGAGCTCGTTCTGGCTGTGACCGGCGGCATACGTGAAAGAACCCCGAGCCATTCTGGCGGCGGCCACATAAACGGCGATCTCCGCTGCCGCTCCAGAGGTATTGATGACCTCGACGCGGCGACGGAGGCTTTTCCCGGGCACCAACCGCTCGATCACGTACACACGGGCGAGGGGCCCGTCCGGAGGGCGACCGGGCTGGCCCAGGAGGCCGATCCCGATACCCCCCGGACTTACCATGGCGCGGTTCAACGCCGCCCCCACGGCGCTGCCAGCGGGGACGGTGACCGCGGTGAGCAAAGACAGGGCGATCAGGGGCAGGGCGATCAAGCGACAGCGCACTGTCCGGCCTGGCCCGGTTTACGCCACAGAAGAGGTAATAGTAGCCACGTAGACGCCAGGAGCGAAGTTAGCTGGCACGATCACTGAGATAGTTGGGTCCCAGCTCGCCGTGCTGACCCCGGTGCTAGCACCAGTCACGACCGTCGATACACCTGTTAGGTCCGATGCATTGACCGCCGTCGCCACCACCGCCGTTGATACCGTGATCGTGCCGGCCGCATAGCTGGCATTGCTGGCCGGGTCGGCCGGGCCCGCAGTGGGTGTAAAGGCGGTGGCGATCACCGATGCCGTCCAGGTGGTTGTGCCGCCGCGCTGGTCAGAGACGGTGACGACGCCGAGCGATCCGCTCATCGTGCTCGAAACGGTGGACGCCACCTGTGACCCGAGGGTCATAGGGGCCGTCGGCGCACTGATCGAAAGCGTGCCTGCGGTAAGGGTGAAGGTCGCCGTCGTCGCTGCACTGGCGGGCGGGGCTACAACGGTAGCCGTGGCGGTCAGTACGGCGGCGACGGTACTGGCGAGGAGTACGAACTTCCGCATCTTTGGGTGGTCCTTCTAAGTTGGCAACGGCGACACGGCCGTTACCAACTCAATGTCGTCACTCCTAGACAGGGCTTGAGAAGATGATTGACACGCTGGCCTCGATCAGTGACAAAGCTCCGTAGCGGCCCCTTACCTCGTCTCAACGGGAAGCCCTTGTCCCTGCCACCAGCAGGACAGAAGGATAGGAGGACTCAAGAAAATTGACTCAGAATGACTATTGCATCCAAGGTCAGCAGGGTGTAAAAATAGGAGTTTAGTGTCGGAACGTCGCAGACAGCGTTGACGGTTCTCGACAGGTCTGCCAGAGGTGTTCGCCGGTGTGGGGGCCGGTAGGAAGCGTCGGGCCTTGCCATAGAAGTCGATTGAGATCCGCACTGGTACACACCAGCTCGCTTCGGTCTAAGTGGCCGTGCGCCCTTGCGAATGAACACGACGTTCGGCCGGGAAACAAGCAGTGGGACGGTGGGCGCCAAAGAGCAATGGTGAATTTTCGACTATAAGGCACAGAGCATGAGTAGGCTTTTGACAAAGATGGCGTCAGACCTATTAGACGTAATTGTAAACGTTGCCATCTCGGCGGTCAGAGGCATCAACGGGGCAAGCGTAGCTGTACTCATTGGGAACCGCCCGTGGTTTGAGACCACCAATGCCACCTCAGCTAAGGTACGCACCGTCGACGAAATGCAATACGAACGCGCGGAGGGACCGTGCGTAGAGGCCATTCTTATGGGCCAGGAGGTGAACATTAGCGTCCCAACCGAGCGCTGGCCCCAGTTCAGCAACGAAGCCGTACTGGCCGGGATGCGCTCAGTTTGTTCCCTGCCGCTCATCTTCGCTGAACGGACCACAGGTGCGTTGAACCTGTACTCGACTGTAGGTCAACCCTGGGGTAGCAACACTGCCCGGACCGCCCGGAAACTCGGGGGGCAAGCCGGACACGCCGCTTCGCCGCGAGGTTTGCAACGGCTGGCGATTTCGCAGCTTCTTGTCATTTCCA
>PMWT01000164.1 GCA_003166025.1 Acidimicrobiaceae bacterium
CCAGTAGCTGCATATTCGGCAGGGAGCATCGCTCCGCGCTAAGACGAGTTTCACGCCTTCGGGAAATCGCGGCGCACATATTGTTCACCTCACGGACGAGTGTGCCAAGGGTGAGGCGGCGTCGGACGGGTGAACATTATGTGCTCCTGGTTAGACTATCGAGCTGAAACTTCAGACCACGCCGAACGCCGAATCGGGCGCTACCAGCCCAAGATGCTGCCATTTGGACCGGGCCACTCATAATGACCGGTTATGGTCGCTGCGCCAGCGACGCCGACGCGCTTTAGTGACGGGTCGGCGCTCACCAGAAAGGGTTCGGCGCTCGACCGAACGCGCGTGCAGTCGGTGCAGTGGTGGTCACCCGTTCCCGGGCACAGCACTAATCGGTCCCGTCGGTTCCAGCGCCTTGCAGGCTTTATTGGCGGTTTGGAACGCCGGCGAGCTGTGGTCGAACCTGCTGCTGTCGAACGCGCCCTGGGCATTGGGGTCGGGGAAACCCGGGAGGCCGTGGGCACGCATGCATTGCGCCCACTTCACCTCCGCGGCAAGCTTCTGGGCGGACAGCGGCGGGGCCTGCCCCCCACCGGGCAACAGCGACTGGCACGCCTGGTCGGCGGCTATGAACCTCGGGTTGTCCTGGTTCAGGTCGCTGCCAGGGCCGGCATTGATCCGGAACCCGGCGCCGCCGCCCGGAACGGGGGTGGGGTCGGGGAAGTCCGCCACACCGTGGCTGCGCATGCAGCGCGCGTAGGCCAGCATCTGCGCCATCGGCCTGCTTGGCGATCTCGTCGATTCCGATCTGCGGTTGCCCGTGCCCGGCCCGGAGCCGGCGACAGCCGGGCCGTTGGGACCGCCGCAGCTCGCGCCGAAGGCCACGAGCCCGGCCAAGGCCAGTGCCGCCCGCCACTTGCCCGGGACAGGCCGACGCCAAGCTTTCTTGCCAGGCCCCTGCTTAGCGCAGTCCTCATGGTCGGAAGGCCTTGTCATCACTTCGCTCCTCCACCTTGGTTGGGGACGGTCTTCTGTTGTTGTACACCGGAGCCCCTGACACGGTCCTAAACGAGGCTGTTATCCCCCTGTAAGGCGCGGCGAGGTACCCTCAGCTCCGCACCGGTCACGGCCGATGGCAACCGGCCTGGCCGACCTGGTCAGCGATGGAGACGCGAACATGTGGACATGCCTGGCCCCTCCCGCCAAAGGTCCTCTGGCACGCCCCGTGCTTGGCGCACAGGTCGTCCCTCGTCGTCGACGCCCAGTGAGCCACGGCCAAGGTGCGGCTGGCCGAAATGACTGAGGACATGAAGCAGCACCCGCCGCGTGCGGGCTACGGCCTCCAGCACCGCCCGCCACGGCGCACGATCCGGGTGCGACTGGCCCTTTTGTTCTTTACGGTCTTCGCTGCTTCCGGGGCCGCCATGTTGGCCGTCAACTTCGCCGTGTGGCAACGCACAACAAATGACCCGACTGCACATGCGGTCCCTAGGCCCACTGGGAGCCTAGTGACCGGCATCACCCAGCACAGCGCCGACGGGCACCAGCTCCTGGTCGCCTCCGGGACAGCCCTGGTGATCATGGCCGGAGCCTCGGTGGTGCTCGGTTGGTTCATGGCCGGGCGGTTCCTGCGGCCGTTGCACAAGATCACGTCAACCACCAGAGAGATCTCCGTCACCAACCTGCACGAGCGCCTCAACCTCGCCGGTCCCGATGACGAGCTAAAGGAGCTGGCGGACACCTTCGACCTGCTGCTCGACCGCCTCGAGCGCTNNCTTACCCTCGCCCATACCCAGCACGGGCCGCTCGGCGACGAGGCGACCGTCTCGCTTAGCGAGCTCGCCCGCCTGGCGATGGAGCGGCGCGCCGACGCCGTCTCGGCCATGGGACTGGACTTCGAGCACCGCCAGTACCAGGAGGCCTGGGTCACCGGCAGCGAGACATTGCTCTCGCGTCTGGTCGACAACCTCATCGACAACGCCATCGGCCACAACCAACCGGGCGGCTGGGCGCGGGTCACCACCACCGTCGAGGGAAAGCGGGCGCACCTCGTCGTCGAGAACGGTGGCCCAGTGCTCCACCCTGACCAGGTCAAACAGCTCACCGAGCCGTTCCGGCGCATCGGTGCCAAGCGGACCGGGTCGGACAAGGGCGCCGGCATGGGGCTGGCAATAGTCTCGTCGATCGTCGAGGTGCACGGCGGCACGCTCGACCTCGAAGCCCTCGCCGAGGGTGGCCTGCGCGTGGTGGTCACCCTGACCCTCGCGTTCATGCCGACAGCCCAGGCCCCAGCATGAGAGTCCTGGTCGTCGAGGACTCGCGGACCCTAGCCGACGCCCTCGTCGAAGGGCTGCAAGACGAGGGCATGGCCGTCGATGTCGCCCATGACGGCGTACAAGCAGCAATCAAGCTCGACCTCAACGACTTCGACGTGGTCGTCTTGGACCGCGACCTCCCCGTGGTGCACGGCGACACCATTTGCCGGATGGTGACCGAGCGTGACAACCCCGCAATGGTGCTCATGCTCACCGCCTCGGCTACGCCGGCGCAGCGCGTTAGCGGTCTCAGCCTCGGGGCCGACGACTACCTCACAAAGCCGTTCCATTTCCCTGAGCTCGTGCTCCGGGTCCGCGCCCTCGCCCGGCGCCGGCCCTTGGCCCAAGCCCGGGTCTTCCGGGCCGCCGGGATCGAGCTCGACCCCTTGCACCACACCGCCAGCCGCGACGGGCGCCGCCTCGACCTCTCAGCCAAAGAGTTCGCAGTGCTCGAAGCCCTCATGCGCGCCCAACAAGGCGTGCTCAGCGCCGAAGACCTCCTGGCCCAGGTATGGGACGAGAACGCCGACCCGTTCACCAATACCGTACAGGTCACCATGAGCCGCCTGCGCCGCAAGCTCGGAGAACCTCCAGCGATCGAAACCATTGCCGGCGTGGGGTACCGCGTAACGGAACGCTTCTGAAGAGATTGGTCTTGTGGGGCCTTGGCACCATCCTGCCCGAGTACCCCCAAGATGGATCTCAGAGCTTTACGACGAACGGGCTCAGGCGAGCTGTGCCTTTCGCCACCCGATTGTCTGTTATGCACTGCCAGAGACCCCTTATATTCTAAGGCATATCCGTGCAGATCGACGGGACTGGCGTGCTCCGGCAGTGCCAGTCCTCTGAGCAAGCCGATACCGAAGAAGCGCCCAGATTGTCCCGGTCTGATCTCTGGAACCGAATGGTCGCCGCATGGCACGGACGACGGGCAGGGATACTACCTGGGCCGGCCCCGGTGACCTCCCATGCTGGGCCTGCGTACGCCCACGGGTACCAACCACGGGCCACCAGGGCGCCCCCGTACGGCTAGACCAGTCACCGCAGGAACCGCCCTGCCCTTCGACCTCCCGCTGTACTCTGACCTTGTGGGATCGGGACGCATCGTTGTGCCAGCTCTTGGGGCGGTCTTGCTGGGTGTCGGTGCCATCTTCCAGCCCAAGGCCAAAGCCGACGACCACTGGTCGACCAGTCCGAGGGTCGTGATGGTCCTCGAGGCCCAGTCCGAACAATCGGGCGACCCCCCGTCGACCGCCTACTGAGCCCGGCGCTCCCGGAACGACCGGGCCCTGTGCCTTGTCGTCCACGCCGATTCGGCGCTCATCACCATTTGCCCTGAATGAATCCTGCTCTCGTTATTCGGT
>PMWT01000023.1 GCA_003166025.1 Acidimicrobiaceae bacterium
GTCGGCCAGGCAGCGGAACCAGCTGTCGCGGCCCGGCCCTCGGTCGCCAAAACATAAGGTCCGAAAGCCAACGGCGTTGTGGGGCCCTCCGAGCAAATTGTTGCGTTGCACGCGTGTCCGTCGTCGGACGGGGACTGCTGTCAGTGGGCTAAAGGCCGCATTCGCGCCTCATGGCAGGAGCATGTTGCCGCTGGGCCCTGTGACCTCTTTCTTTGAGGGTGGCCTGGGCCAAGTCCTCGATGGCAGGCGGCAACGGCACGTAGTAGTTGGAGCCGGCCACCTGCTGGCCGGCGTGGGTCAGCCAGTCGACCAAGTTCACCAACGCCGTGCCGGTCAGCGTGTTCGGCTGGCGGGCGTAGAGCAAGGCCCAGCTGTAGCCCGATATCGGGTAGCTCTGTGGCCCGGGCCCGTCGACGATAGAAAAGTTAGAGGCTGACAGACCTTGTTTTACAGAGGCATCAGCAGCGACGTTGGCCGCAAAAGGCGGCACGAACGCACCCGAGCGGTTCTGGACAAAGGCATAAGGAAGGTTTTGCGACTCGGCGTAGGAGAGCTCGAAATGCCCGATCGAGCCGGGCAAGACCTTTAACAGGGCGGCCACCCCGGTGCTGCCATTGCCCCCGAAGCCGACTGGCCATTTGATCGTCTTGGCCGTCCCCGGCCCGGCCGTCCACGCCGGCGAGACGCTGGAGAGGAAGTTGGTAAAGATGTACGTAGTACCGCTCCCGTCGGAGCGGTGCACGACGTTGATCTGCTCGTCGGGTAGGTCGTCGCCCAGGTTCAACCCCGTAATCGCCGGGTCGTCCCACTTGGTTACCTGGCCGAGGTATATTCGGGCCAGCACCGGGCCCGTGAGCTGCAGCGGCACGGCCAAACTGCCCGTATTGTCGAGGTTGTAACTGACGACAACGGCGCCCAGGTCGATAGGGACCTGGACAATTGGCCCGCCCCGGGCGCCGGCTTGCTCGGCGGCCGTCATGGGGACATCGGAGGCGCCGAATCCCACCGTCCCGGCTGAGAAGCGTTTGATCCCGTCGCCGCTGCCCACCGCGGCGTAGCTGACCGAGACGGCCGGGTGCAGCTGGTGGTAGCGGGCGAAGGCGGCGGAGAAAAACGGCGCGTCGGAAGTCGACCCGGCGCCGGCCAGTTGTACCGCAGCCGGCTGTTCGGCCCGGGGCGCACGTGCACCCCTAGCCGATGCCGCCATCAGCATGGCCGGCGTCGTGGCAATGACGAGCGCGAGCGGGGCCAACGCCAGCCGGCCTAGTCCTCGCACCCTCCTGCCGACCACGGCCTCGCTCCCTTTTTGCCGCTCCTTCGTGGCCGCGGTTGTGTCCCCTGTGGCTCGCACAGCCCTTTCCCCCTTCCTTGTTTTTGGCTTCGGCATTAGCGGTTTGCTCTGGCCCACGCCTGGGCCCCTACTTGCATGGCGTCCCAGGGGCTGCCGAGCGGCGGCGTGTAGGACAGGTCGAGGTCGCTCATGGCTTCGACGGTCATCTCGTTGAAAATGGCAGCGGCCACGATGTCGACCCGCTTGGCAATCTCGCTGTGGCGATGGCCGAAAAGCTGCACCCCCAGTAGCCGTCCGTTTTTGCGGTCGCCGGTGTAGCGCATGGCCATTCGATGGCTGGCGGGGTAATAGGCCTTGTGGTCGTCGGCTTCGGCGGCCACGGTGAGCGGGTGATAGCCGCCAGCTGCGGCCTCGTGGTCGCGTAAGCCGGTACGGGCGACGGCATGTTCAAAGATCTTGACCACCTGGGTCCCCAGGCTCCCGGCGAACTCCCGGTCACCGCCCAGGGCGTTCTCGCCCGCCACCCGGCCCTGTTTGTGAGCGGTGGTGCCGAGCGGGAGGTAGGTGGTCCCCACCAGGCGGTGGTGGGTGACTACGCAGTCACCGGCGGCGAAAACATGGGGCAGGTTGGTCCGCATGTGGCGGTCGACGGCGATGGCGCCGCGCGGCCCCAAGCTGGCGCCGGCCGAGGCGGCCAGTTCGGTGTCGGGGCGGACGCCCACCACGACCAGGACCATGTCCACAGACCGGGCCACGTCCTGGCCGTCGGCGGTCGTAGCCTGTACCCGCAGGCGGCCGGCGTCCCCGTTCGGCGCCCGGGTGATAGAGCGCACAGTGGTCCCGGTGAGCACGTCGACCCCGTGGTCGGCCAGCTGGGCGTGCACTAGGGTGCCCAGGGCGGGGTCGACGGTGGGCAGGACTTCGGGGAGCTGCTCCATCTGCACCACATTCAGCCCGCGAGCTACCAGCGCCTCGGCCATCTCGAGGCCGATGTACCCGGCCCCCACGATCAGGGCACTGGCCGGGCTGCGCTCCTCGAGCGTTCGCATGACGGCGAAGGTGTCGCCCATGGAGTGCAGCAGGTGGACGCCGCCGTCGGCGCCCACGGCGTCGGGCCCGGTGAGCCCGTCGATGGGCGGGCGGACGGGCACCGCGCCGGTACCCACGACGAGCTCGTCGTAGGACAGGAGCTCTTCGTCGCCGTTGGTGCCGGTGACGGCCAACTTGCGGCCCTCGACGTCGATCCGGCGGGCCACGGTGTCCAGGCGCAGCCCCATCCCCGTGGCCTCCAGGTCGGCAATGGTCCGGTGAGCCAGGTTGCGCCAGTGGGTGACCTCTCCTGAGACGTAGTAGGGAATGCCGCAGATGGAAAAGTTCGGGTAGGCGTCGGCCACCACCACGGTGACCTCGGTGGCCGGCTCGAGCTCCCGGGCCCGTAACGCGGCGCTGATGCCGGCGTCGCTACCCCCGATGGCGATGATATGCACGTGGGCCTCCTCATGGTCGGTACGTCTCTTGGTCGGTACGTCACCGGACTGGTGACGTACGCTGGTGCGAAGGCGGCTGCGCCGGCGCCTGGGCGCCATCGAGCAGGTGATGGGGGACGACCACCTCGGCTGCCTCCGCCGGGGTGACCCCGGGGTAGAGCGCCTTGACCGCGGCCCAGGCCAGGGCGCCGCCGACGACCTCGGCGGCGATGAAGGCGGGCACCGACGAAGGGGCGATGCCGGCGAAGGTGTTAGAGAACATGCGCCCGCCAGCAATGGCGGGATTGGCGAAGCTCGTCGAGCTGGTAAAGAAATAGGCGGCACCGATGTATGCGCCGAGAGCAGCCGGCGCCACGTGGCCCCGCCCGCTGCGGGCCAGGGCAAAGATGACCAGGATAAGGCCGAGGGTGGCGACCACCTCAGCCAAGAAATGGGCGGGTGTGGCCCGGTGGTGGGCCGAGATCGAGACCGCCCCCTTGGAGAACATCAGGTTGGCGACCACCGCGCCGCCGCCGCAACCGGCCATTTGGGCGGGCAGGTAAGCCCACGCCTGGCGCCAGCTGAGCCCGCCAAAGGAGGCGTCGACGAAGGACACGACCGGGTTGAAGTGCGCTCCCGAGATGGGGCCGAACATCAAGATGATGACGTACAGCCCGGCGGCCGTGGCCGCTGCGTTCTCGAACAGCTCGAGGCCGACGGCACCAGGCGAGAGCTTTTGCGCCGCGATGCCCGACCCGATGACGACGGCGGCCAAGAAAGCGCTCCCGAGTATTTCGGCCAGCAGCCGACGCCAGAGGGCGGCCTCATCGGTACCGACTTTGGGTGGCACAGGTCCTGGTGCTCCGGCTTAGCAGCAGGCCGAGGAGGCCTTGTTGCCTATGCTGACGAGCTCGTCGGCACTGGCGCAGCAGGTGCCGTCACCGGCCAGGCCGGTTTCGGCCGGTGCGTCAGCCAGCACGGTGTAAACCTCCCAGGGGGCACCGTCCGGGTCGTTTACCCAGGCTTTGTCCTGTACGGCGTAGCAGCATGTCGTCGACTCCTGGACCTCGGGGACCAGGCCCTCGCTGGCCAGGCGATGTGTGGCCTCTCGCACCTCTTCCGGGGTCTCTACCTCAACCCCCAGATGGTTCAGGGCGCCAGCTACCCCGGTGCCCCGCGCCGAGGTGTTCTCGATCAGGACGAGCTTGAGGGGTGGCTCTGCTATGGCGAAGTTGGCGTAGCCGGGCTGACGTTTGGCCGGCTTGGCGCCAAAGAGCTTGGAGTAGAACGCCACCGCGGCGTCGATGTCGGACACGTTCAGGGCCAGTTGTACTCGGGACACGGGACCTCCTGGTAGCATTTACGACTGTAGATGTATCTATCATGCTCGATACATTTACAGATGTCAATAGGAGATTCTTAGGATGGCCAAACAAGCTGCAATGGTCCAGGTGATCCAAGCGGTGTGCTGCCCGTCGGTGCTCGCCGCTCCTCTCGATGCCGAAGAGGCGGCCGACATGGCCCAACGGTTCAGCGCGTTGGCCGACCCGGCACGCCTGCGGATCCTGTCCATTCTGGCCGCGGCGCCCGAGGGCGAAGTGTGCGTGTGCGATTTCGTCGGGCCCGTAGGCAAGTCCCAGCCCACCATTTCGCACCACCTCAAGATCCTGGGCGAGGCGGGCCTGGTGCACGGCGACCGTCGGGGGAAATGGGTGTGGTACTCGCTCGACCGGGAGCGCTTGGCTCGCCTGCGGGCCGCACTCGACGCCTAGCCTCCCCGGGTCAAGCGAAGCTGGCGACGAGGAGAAGGACGGCCGAGGCTCTCAGCAGCAGAGGGCAGATCTTGAACCAGATGACCTGGCGTGCGGGCACCGGTCAGGGTAGTGAGGCCGGCCAAGGCGACCAGCAGGCCCGCGGCGGCCCGCCAGACCGATACGCTGACGCTCGCCCCTCGCCCGCCGACCGCGGGTCACGACGACCAGCAAGGCGGCGACGCCCCACATGGTGAAGGCCTCGGCCAACCACTCCTACAACAGGACGCGGCGCTTGGCCGAGTTGATCGGTTCGAAACCGGCGAGGACCTGGCGGGTCGGCACGGCGTGGGCCACCCCCCATAGGGCCACGGCGCCCGCCGCTATGTACACAAGGACCGTTGCCACAGCCCCGATCATCACCTGTCCGGCCGTCACCGTGTGTCCCATGTCTCTCTTTCCACGCCTTACGTGCGTCCCCACCAGCGCCAGATCCCCCAATCTTGCGCCGTTCAGCGGCGCAGGAGACGGCTGACTGTTCGATACCGAGACGGTGATGCGTGCCGTGCCCCTGGGTCCGGCGAGCGACAGAACATCGCCTATCCGGCGGCCTCCAGGAGCTGGTGGACGCGCTGGTGGGAAAGCCCGAGGATCTCGGCGGCATCTCGACGGCTGAGGCCGAGCGCGGCCAGCTGGTGGACGGCTTGCTTGGTCTCTTGCTGAGCCCTCGTCCCCGCCCGTTCGGCATCACTTCGAGCCTTGGTTACGTGGTCCGCCACGTCGGTCAGCGAACTTGGGAGAACGTCATGGACTAAAAGGGCCTCCGGGTCGCGGTCCAGCCGAGGGCAAGTGCCGCTGCCTCCCGGACGCGCAGGCGTGCCTGGTGCAGGCTGCGGCCGTAGGTTTGACATCCCTCCAGTCCTTTGATGCGGACGTTCCAGGCGTCGTCCTCAGGGTCTCGTTCGTAGACGGCGACATAGGTCTTCTTCGGGGGTCAGCGGGCGGGAACCATCAGGCCTGCCCGCGCTGGCGACTGCCCGTCGTTCCGCCACGACCGTTGGACATCGCTGCGAAAGCTCGGAGCTCGGCGAAGGCCGCTACTCCGGCCTCCCACGTGCGGTCCAGATCGGAGGTTGGAGGGAAACGGTTGTCGAGCTCGAGGATGACCATTCCGTGAGCGAACGACCAGAGCGCCTGAGCGACCGAAGAGTCGCCGGTGGCCAAGAAGAAGGGCTCACCGGCCCACTCCTCGAGCCCAGGACTGAGCCGGTCGCGGTCCAAGAAGCCCGACGTGACCAACCGGTACAGATAGGGATGGCCCAGGGCCTCGTCGCGGTAGGCAGACAGCAAGGAAGCCACCGGTTCGCCGGGACCGGCTCGCCTCACGGCGTCGTGCAGGACGGCCCCGATATCGAACAGGGCCGAGTCGATGATCGCCGAGGTCAGGGCCGCTTTGGACGGGAAATGCTTGTAGAGCGAGGGAGCCTGCATCGATACGCTGTCCCCCAGGCGTCTCATCGTGAGCGCCTCCGGGCCCTCCTCTTCCAGGATCCGACGGGCCGCGGCCACGATCTCCGCAGCCCGGGCCCCCCCTCGGCTCACCGGCGGCGGGCCGGACCGAGGCGCGGCGGCCGGCGTCGGTTCGGGGCCCGGTTCGGGCACGACGTGGGGCGTCTGGGGCAGGCAGGGCCCGGCGTGAGGTGCAACAGCGCGACGACGCGTCACTGATCGGCCGGGACCAGACGGAAAACCGGGTGTTTCGCAGCGATGGCCTGCAGCTCGGAGTCGGACGAACCTGCGTCCACGCCGTCGAAGAAAACGCCGACCTCGGCCTTCCAACGCTTCAGGTACGAGCGCAGGACCGGGTTCTTGTCGGCGTCGATCATCTCTTCGGACCGGTAGTGCGCACGGCGACGACCGACTACGAGGTCGAGCTCTCCGGCCGCCTGGACGTTCCGGACCCAGTCACCGGTGCCTCGAGCCGACACCAGGTAGTAGGCGCCTTCGAACATCAACAGGTTCACCGGCACCCTCCTCGGCTCGCCGGTCTTGCGCCCTTTGACCTCTAGGACCCGGCTGCCGAGGACGCTGACTCCCAGCTTGGTGAGCCCTGCGACGAGCTGATTGAAAACGCGCTTGGTGAACCAACCTGGCTTGCGATAGTGAACCTCGTCCATCGGATGTCTCCCTTCCTGGTCCGAGGGCCCGACCTGAGGTCGAAACCTTAGCTAACAACGTTAGCCACCACTGTAGCTAACGTTGTTAGCCCCGTCAAGGGTCGCCGGCTGAATTGAGTGGTGCTCCTGGGACGCCGACGCCCTACCGCTACGAGTGCTCTTTCATCTCGGGACCGACGCCTCGAAACCGAGAGCCAGGCCCGCCTCGTCGACCGGCCGACCGGCCCATCGACCGACGAAATTGTCGGTCCGCAGCCGGTCCGATCGACGGCTGCGGGCACAACCTCGTCACTACAGAACGCCCTATATTGCTCGCCTTTTTGCTCGATCATCAGCGGCCACACGGCCGTCCATATCGACGGTGTCGGCGCTCGGTCGCCGTGGTACCAGGACGCGCCAGAACGCACGGCCGCATAGGCATTACAACGTCTCCGGGACGCCGGTCCCTAGTGAGCAGCCGAGCGTTGCCGAGCTGGTGGGCCACCGCCTGGGCCCAGGCCTCTAGGGGAACGGTACCAAGGACCGACAGTCCTGCTGAGCCGCTTGGAACTTCGGTGAGTTCGGGTCGAGGGGGTGCGCCGAGCTAATCGAAATGCCCTGGCTGGTTTCCTTGGGGTCAGGAAAGCCGGGGAGGCCGTGCGAGCGCATGCACTCCGAGAACTTCAGGTCTTTGGCGAGCTGCTGCTGCACCTGTGCCTGGTTTGGGCCGTTGCCGTTGTTGGGGAGCAAGAGCTCGCACGTCCTATTAGCGGACCGGTACTGGGACATGGCCTGTGGGTCGCCCTTCAGGTCACCGGGTTGGGCCCAGCCGACAACCTGTTCCCCGGCGTTGTCCACAGTCGTGGGAGGTGAGAAGGTCGGGTCGCCGTGGCTGCGCATACAGCCGGCGTAGGCGAGGACGTCCTGGTACAGCTGCGGGAGGCTCGGCATCCCGCCCGACCCTACTGACGGGGGGACCGTGGTCGTCGGGGCACTTTTGCCGATATGGGCCACCGACGCCGGAGAGCTTCCGCCACCGCACGCGGCCAGCAAGAAGGCGATCAGGATGCTGCCGACGATGCCGGCCCGTAGGGGCCGGGGCCGCGCGCCACCAGCGCCCACCTCGGTGGTGCCCGTGCGCGTGACAATATGCCCAGACGGCCCAGGCCGGGGTGGCCGGCGGTCACGTACCACGAGCACCTGGTACACCCAGCGCGGTACCAGGGGCATCGAGGGAATTTTAGTTGCTCTGTTGCGGTGATGACCCTGGCCCCGTCCGTGTGCCAGACGTGCCACGCCCCCGCGCTTGCAACTTGAGTTGGTCAACGATGAGCTGGACGGTGTTGGCGATGACTTCGGGGATGCGCTCGAGGGCGAGCCCATAGGTGTCGTGCATCGGCCAGGACACGTCGGCGCCGGACAGGCCGAGGAGCATGGCGGTGGCGTCTTCGGTGGCTCGCTTCGGGGCACCGATCGCGGCAACGGACCGCTTCCAGTCGGGCAGCACGACGTCGCTGGCGCACCTCTTTCCACACGACGCTGCGACTGGTGGTGAGCGCACGGGTCAGGGGCGTCTTCAGCGCGTTGGCGTGGATGTCACGGAAGTACCGGGCCAGGTCGTCGGGCCCGGCTGCGAGCTGGATCCCCCCGGGGTAGAACAGGTCGGCCGCCCTTCGCCGTTCGGCGGCGATGAGGCTGAACCGTGGTCGACAGAAGAGGAGCCGGGCTTGGGACCACTCTGCGTTCAGTCATCGTGAATTGTGCGCGACCAGGCCTCCCTGCGGCTGGAACCGAAAATGGTCGCCCTTACATCATGCCTACGGCGCTCCTGTTGCACCGGACTCGTATTGCCAAACACAAAAAGCCAGGTTTCCGAACAAAAGCCTTCGCCTGCAACAAAATGTCGCTCCGATACCGCTAGCCGTGGTAGCTAGAACACTCTGCATCGGTCAGTAGCAACGAACCGCAGTCGAACGATTTGAGGTCCCATAGGTAAAGCGCTATCGTCCCGCTCCAGTCCCCGACGGAGGTGATCCGTTGGAGTATAGAAGGGAAATGCTACGAATGAAATCGTGGCGTGGACGGTTCGGGGCGCTGGTAGCAGCTTTGGCACTCTGTGCGCCCGGTTTTGGCATTGCGTCCTACGGCCACGCAAGCGCCGCTCCTACTTCAGAGCCCAGTCGACGCGTTTTCGCCTCGTCAGTGTGCGCTCCGCCGCATTGTGCTTTCCACGGCTCTACGCAGTCCCTGTCGTTCGGCGCGACTAGTCGAGAATATTTTGGTTCCTCCCTGGTAGCTGCCAATGGTGGTTATTGGCTGGCTGCTTCCAACGGCAGAGTCTTCAACTTCGGCGACGCCCAGACGTACGGGTCTCTGGCGGGGCGCGATGCCTATTTCGGCGACGTCGTCGCGATGGCAGCTACGCCGGACGGCAAGGGTTATTGGTTGGCTGCTTCCAACGGCAGAGTCTTCAACTTCGGCGACGCCCAGTCTTACGGGTCCGGCGAAAGTAGCGCCTTGCGCCCACACGGGACCCGTATTGTGGGCATTGCTGTCACTCCTGATGGCAAGGGTTATTGGCTGGCTGCTTCCAANNGTGCTAATGCTGCAGTAGCGACATACGGTGATGCCAGCTCATACGGCCTCGGCACTAGGCCGGGCCTTAGCAAAAGCGTCGTTAGTATCGCCGCCACACCGGGTGGCAGCGGCTACTGGCTCGCCGCCACGGATGGTGCAGTGTTCAACCTCTCCGGGGCCCCCTTCGATGGTTCTGTGCCAGGTATGGGGGCCCGGGTGGGCGGAATCGTGGCGATAGTGCCCGCCGTCGGCCGGCTTCCCATTACGCCGCCCACCACGACGACCTCCACCACGGTGCCGCCGGGCATTGGCAGCCTCAGCATCACGATAACCAACCTGCCGGCCGACACGAACGCGGCAGTGCAGGTAGTGGCCCCAGATGGGACCTCTCAGCTCATAACCGCGGGCACCACCATCACTTCAGCAGCGTCGGGGCAATGGGTAGTGACCGCTAATCAAGTACCAGTTGGATCGCTGACCTACTACCCGACCGTTCAGACCACTGACGTTGAGCTCGCTGTCGGTGCTCAAGGCAGCGTAGAGATCGACTACGACGACGTCGTCAATGACAGCACGCTTGTCGTCACGCCGAGCGCAGTCTCTTCAGTGAGCCCGCCAGACGCCAACGGTGACTTGACTGTCACGATCGCGGACCCCGCCCAGCTGATCAGTGCCGGGTCCGTGCTCGCAATAGGGGTGGGCCCCGAAACACCCGAAGGACTGCTACTGGACGTCATCAGTGTGACCAGCTCCGGAGGTATCGACACAGCGGTGGCGACCGAAGGGAGCCTGACAGATATCGGGCCTCAGGCAGACATTGTTGCCGACCAGTCCTATGACGATACCGGGAACCCGGTCTCTGATTCCATCATGGTGCCGTCGACGAGCGAGAGTTCTTCGGTGCAGGGAAACACTGAGCGCTCCGAACTCATGGCCGACGACGACTCGGGTGGACAACCCATCAATGATAAGGGGCTCAAGTGTGACGGAGGCGTCACTGGCTCCATCAATGGGAGCATCGACCTAACCCCACATATCCATCTTGAGGTGCAGTGGGGTGGGATCCTGCATCCAGGGACGATTACGGCCGAGGCGTACCTGCAGGCGGTTGAAACCGCCGAGCTCGACGCCATGGTTGAAGGTAGTGCCTCGTGCTCATTGGATATTAACCTCCTCCCGGAACCGATCATCTTCACCCCGATCGACATACAGGTCGGCCCCGTCCCAGTCGTGATCGTACCCAAGCTGAACTTCGAACTGGTCGGTACCGCCTCGGTGGACGGCGAAGTAGAGAGCTCGGTGACCCAAACGCTCAAAGCCACGGTTGGCGTGAAGTGGGACGGCGGCAGCCTTTCTCCGATCGTTGCGGGACCCACCAACACCATCACCTTCCAACCCCCGACCCCGAGCCTCACGGGCTCGCTGTACGCTCAGGTCGGTCCTAAGTTGTCTTTCGATGTCGAGGACATCGCCGGACCCTTCATCACCGCTGACGTCCATACCGACCTTGCGCTGAATGCCGCCAAGAGCCCATGGTGGGATCTGACAGCTGGTATCGAAGCTGGCGGAGGTCTGGAGTTCCACGTCTTCGGGATCGATTTTCAAGTGGCGGACCCGCACATCCTCTCCTACACCTGGGATATTGCCCACGCCACCGTTTCAGCCCCGCTCACGATCACCACGCCCCCGCTCGCTGGGGCCACCCAGTACGACGCATATGACAAAACCCTGGCGGCGGTAGGAGGGACGAGCCCCTACACCTGGTCGGTGACGTCAGGGGCGCTCCCTGATGGGCTAACCCTGGATCCGGCAACAGGTGAGCTCTCAGGGACGCCCGATGTCATCGCCAGCAACAACACCTTCACTGTCACGGTCACAGATCAAGACGGCGTCACCGCGCAAAAGAGCTACGACATCGCCGTGAGTAACCATGTTCTTGACATCGCCACACTGGTGTTGCCCGACGCGATCTATGGCTACCCCTACGATGAGACGCTCCAGGCGATCGGTGGAGAGGCCCCTTACAATTGGGCGATCACTTCAGGTGTTCTACCGGACGGTCTCAGCTTCGACGGGTCTTCCGGGACCATCAGCGGCGTCCCGACCCCGACAGCCGTTGGCGGCACCGTCACTTTCCAGGTGAAAGACCAGAAAGGGGCGTCGTGGTCGGAGACGCTTGCGCTGGTCATCACCAATCCAACAGGTGGGTCGATCTCAGGTACCGTCAATGACACTGCAGGCGATCCCGTCCAGGGCGTTCAGGTTGACGTGGACTCCTACAGCGGCGGTTATGCCTATACGGCCGTAACCGCCACCGATGGCACCTACACGGTGACTGGAGTGGCACAGGGCTTCCATACCGTGTGCTTCGCAGCCCCTGATACCGGGGGCCTCGCGGAGAGCTTCGTGGACCAGTGCTACAAGGGGGTCCCTTGGGACGGTACGAGCAACGAGGCCGAGAGCGGGGCTCGACTGGTGGGTGTCACGGAGGGTTCCACCACGACCGGGATCGGTGCCTCGCTGACGCCGGGCGGTAGCATCAGTGGAAACGTCATCGCAGCTCAAGACGGGGCTCCGTTGACCGGTATCTCCGTGTCCGCCTACGCGGTGGAAGGCACGGATGACAATGTGGTCTCGTTCGGTAATGCCGTTACAGATAATAACGGTGACTACATGATAAATGGCCTGCCCACAGGCTCGTACTACGTTTGCTACAGCACCACAGGTGCCAGTGGTGGTAGCTCCGCCACCGGGTACATCGGGGAGTGCTACAGCGGAGCTCCCTGGTACATGGACCCGCAAGATATCCCCAACAGTGGGGCGACTACGGTCGCGGTAGCCACCGGGTCCACGACCACTGACATTGACGCTGCGCTCGTCCCTGGTGGGGAGATCACCGGTACCGTAACAGGCTCTTCGTCCGATCCGCTGGCTGGCGTCGAGGTAGTTGCCTACGGCATCAACAGTTCCTTTACGACAGCTACGGTCACCGGAGCCGACGGGAGCTACACCTTACGGGGGCTGCCGACGGGCACCGCTGGGTGGGAGTACGACGTTTGCTTCGATGCGTCGGGGGTAACGACAGGTTCCAGTACCGGGTACGCCGCTCAGTGCTACAACGATGTTCCTTGGGACGCGTACTACGTGCCGAGGGGGTACCCACCAGCCGCGAACAGCTCTAATTATACGCTAGTGACGCCAGGCGCAATTACACCAGATATCGACGCCGCGCTGGCCCCCGCCGGCGTAATCTCAGGAGCAGTAGTGTTCGGATCGACAGGTGCCTTGTCCGGTGTGACAGTAGATGTCTTTGACTCGAACGGGTACTTTGAGGGCTCAACGATCACCGCGGCTGACGGCAGCTACCAAATAATTGGCCTCGGTACGGGTTCGTACGCCGTCTGCTTTGAAAGCCGCAGCGAATTGGGTACCGATTACAGCACTGGTTCTGTTGGGCAGTGCACTGGTGACGTCTCGTGGGACGGCAGTCACAACTCAGAAGGGGAACCACCGTCGCCGCCAGAGAACGTGACAGATGTACAGGTGACAGACGGTTCCACCACGATCGCTAATGGACTGACGGGCGGAACGATCTCGGGGACGGTGACCGACACCAGTTCCGAGCCGCTGCAGGACGTCACGGTAGACGCTTTCACTAACACCGGAGCCTTTGAGGGTAGCGCCATCACCGGGGCGAGCGGCTACTACAGCCTGATAGGCGTACCGCCAGGCCAGTACGACATCTGTTTTGATGTCTCGGGTACCACGGGAGGCAGTTCGACTACTGGGTACGTTTCGGCCTGCTACACGAGCGCGCCCTGGTACGGGGCGTCAAACCTCTCGGGGCCTCCCAGTGGCTCGGGAGCGGTGGCAGTGGCAGTCACCGACGGCTCGACCGAGACTGCTGACATGGCCATAACGCCGGGCGGGGAGATCTCAGGTACGGTGACGGACGGGTCTTCAGGGCCGCTGCAGGGCGTCGCTGTGGACGTAGTCTCGACAGACGGGTCACGGTCGCCTCAAGTGCCGGTTTCGACCTCTGCTATCGGCACCTACGTCATAACCGACCTTCCTGCCGGTGGCTACGCAGTCTGTTTTGGTGCTTCGTACATCAACGGCGGGAGTTCGACCACTGGTTATTTGGACCAGTGCTATTCGGGCATTCCGTGGGACGGCAGCGCGGCCGGTATCGCTGGCGGTACATCAGTAGCGGTTACCGCCGGAGCTACGACATCCCAAGTTGACGCCACGTTGTCGCCCGCAGCGGCAATCTCCGGCACAGTCACGGACCTTTCCTCGGCCCCGCTTCAGAACAGTGGGGTGTACGTTTACGATGCGAGCGGTGACCGGGTCGGCTGGGCGGACACGGCGGCAGACGGCACGTACACGGTCGTCGGGTTGACCGCCGGAACGTACCGAGTCTGCTTCGACACGTCAGATGCGAGCGCTGTTTCGACCGGCGCGTATGTGGACCAGTGCTACGCAGACGTGGTTTGGGGTGATGGTGAACCCTTCGGGGATGTAGAGTTCGCCCCTTCGGTCCCCGCGGCCGCGGCCGGTGTCTCAGTCGTAGCAGGGTCAACGACCGCTGGCGTCAGTGCTCAACTGAGCGTGTTCGGCACGATAACCGGAAAAGTCACCGATACTACCTCCGAACCGCTAACGGATGTAGTTATAGATGTCGTGGCCGCCTCTGGCACCGGGTCCTTCTCGACGGGGGCCACCGATCCTGATGGGGAGTACACCGCGAGTTACTTGCTGCCAGGTAGCTACGACGTCTGTTTCGACACGACCGGCGCTACCGGCGGTGAGTCGAGCGATGGGTACCTGGACGAGTGCTACTCAGGCGCCCCGTGGGACGGCGAGCTCGCAGACGTCACTGGGGCAACTCCAGTCACGATAACGTCCGGGCTTACCGTCCCGGGTATCGATGAGGCGCTGGCCCCAGCTGGCTCAGTAACCGGCACAGTCACGGACTCCTCATCTAGCCCACTAGCTGACGTCGTGGTGGACGCGTTTACTCCCGGGGGAGTCGTCGCCGGGTCGGCGACCACCACCGCAGATGGGACGTATGTGGTCCGGCGCCTGGTCGCGGGGGAGTACAACATCTGCTTCGATGCTTCCAAGCTGGACAACTCTAATTCGACAGGTGGGTATGAGGACCAATGCCACGACGGGGTTTACTGGGACGGCAGTAATTTCGATGTGGACGGAGCGACAGTCGCCGTTGTCGGGGGCTCCACCGTTACCGGCATCGATGCCGCTCTGGTCCCCTTTGGGGCGATTTCGGGCGTCGTCACCGACTCCGTCGGCGTGCCTGTCGACAACGTCCGGGTTGATGTGTTCACAACGGGGGCAACCCCCGCTTTTGTAGCTAGTACCTCTACGGCAGTGGACGGCAGCTACACGGTGCTCCAGTTGAGGGCGGGCGATTATTACTTGTGCTTCGACACTTCAAATGCAGAGGGTGGCACCGGGGTCGCAGGGTACGCAGACCAGTGTTATAACGCAGCGGCGTGGGACGGGAGTTTTGGCGACCCAGCTCAGGGGGAACAGGTACAAGTACAGTCTGGTGCGCTCACCTCAGTTCTCAACACCGCTCTAGGTGCCTACTGGGCGGTCTCCGGCACAGTGACGGATACGTCGTCTAACCCGCTGAAAAATGTGAGGGTGGACGTGACGGCTGGGAATGGGAGCTTCGCCACCTCAACCACGACTGCGTCAGACGGTACCTACACCGTGAAGGGGTTGCAGGACGGTGAGTACTACGTCTGTTTTGTAGGGACCACAGTTACCGGTGGCGTCTCAGGTACGGGGTACCTCGACCAATGTAGTGGTGGTGCGCCGTGGGACGGAGCCGGGCTTACCGGAGTGGCTCCGGTCACCGTAACTACCGGCTCAGTGACCACCGTTGACGCCATTATGGCGACTGGTGGGGCTGTCTCGGGTACGGTGACAGACTCCGCGGGGAGCCCGGTGGAGGGCGTCGGTGTGTACGTCTATACGACCGGCACCCCCCAGGTTGAGGTCGGTAGTACGGTCACTGTCGCTAATGGCAGTTACGGGGTAACTGGTCTGTCGCCTGGGAACTACTACGTCTGCTTTGACGGGTCATCGGTGACGGGAGGGAGCGCCAAGGAGGGGTACCTGGACCAGTGTTACCAAGATGTCCCGTGGACCTTCGACAACGCCGGTTTAGGTGCTGTGGTGGCGGCGACCACGGGGTCGATGACGACGGGCATTGATGCCATTATGTCTGTTGCGGGCGGCATTTCCGGCACAGTGAAGGACTCCTCCTCGGACCCGCTGGAGGGTGTCTACGTTCAAGTCTTCGGCGTCAGCGCCGGCTCATTGAGCGCGTACTCGCGGGCGGTCGTCACCGGTACAGATGGCACCTACTCCATAACGGGCCTCCCAACCGGGAGCTACGATGTGTGCTTCAGTGCTTCGGGGGCAACGGGTGGTGGCTCTTCTTCCGGGTATGCGGCCCAGTGCTTCCAGGGCGTGCCCTGGGACGGGTATGTCGCTGACATAAACGGCGCCACCCCGGTGCCGGTGAGCGTGGGCAGCATGGTGTCACACACTGATGCGACCCTAAACTCGCCCGGGGAGATTTCTGGTAACGTGACGGACTCGTTCTCTGACCCTCTGCAGGACGTCACCGTAGAGGTCTACACAGCAAGCGGTGTTCCGCTGGAAGCCGGTTACAGTTTGACCGGTGCCGACGGTAGCTTCACCGTAACTGGCCTGCTTGCTGGTAACTACTACGTCTGCTTCGACGGTAGCGACGCCACCGGTGGCAGTTTCACTGAGTACCTGGACCAGTGCTACCAGGGCGCCTCCTGGGACGGGTACCCCACTGACTTAAGTGGGGCGACCACAGTGACTGTCTCAGCTGGCGGGGTGATTAAGGGCGTCGATGCCGTGATGTCTTCATCGACCCCCGTGCTCGGGACCATCTCTGGGACGGTGACGGGCTCTTCTTCCAACCCGCTGGGGGACGTCGAGGTGTACGTGTACACGACTGGTGCTACCCCCGGCCTCGTGGCGACTGGCTTCACCACAGTCACTGGCACCTACACGGTGCGCCTGATGTCAGCTGGGAGCTACGACGTTTGTTTCGACGCGTCGACGGCGACCGGTGGTGCTCCCACCACTGGGTACCTGGACCAGTGCTACCGGGGCGCCGCCTGGGACGGGTTTCTCTTGGACATCACCGGAGCTACTGCCGTAACAGTCACAGTCGGTGCTGCGACTACAAACATCGACGCCAGCTTGGTAACGGCTGGAGCGATCTCGGGCACGGTGACCGACACCACCTTTGCCCCTCTAGAAGGTGTGGACGTCGAAGTATTCACAACCGGTGCCAACGTCGACGAGGTTGGGTTTGCGGCCACCACAGCGAGCGGCAACTATACGGTCACCGGGTTGCCCACTGGCAGTTACGACGTCTGTTTCCTGGGCACGTCCGCGACCGGGGTCAGCTCAAAGGACGGTTATCTCGACCAGTGCTACAAGAGGGTGGCCTGGGACGGTAGCTCTACCAACATGATTGGAGCGACAGCCGTACCTCTAACCGTGGGCTCGACAACTTCGCTGATCAATGCAAGTTTGATAGCCGCTGGGGCGATCTCTGGCACGGTGACCGACACCAGGTCGGACCCCTTGCAGACCGCCGTCGTACAAATCTGGACTACGAGCGCGGCTCCCGGCGTGGTCGCCGTGGCCTCAACTGCGTCCGACGGGACGTACACGGTTGCCGGCCTGGCTGCTGGAACCTACAACGTATGTTTCGAAGGCAACTACGCGACTGGCGGCAGCTCAACCACCGGCTACGTGGAGCAGTGTTATAGGGGTGTCACTTGGGATGGCTACTCGTCCGGTCCTATTGGAGCCACAGGAGTGACAGTTACGGCTGGCGCAATCGCGTCAAACATCGACGCGAGCTTGTCGTCGGGTGGTGTGGTCACTGGCACGGTCACTGACACTTCCTCGAACCCGCTGCAAGGCGTCTACGTGGAGATCTTCACAACGGGTGCCAACCCCGGCGTGGTCGCCGCGGCCTCAACTGCGTCCGACGGGA
>PMWT01000120.1 GCA_003166025.1 Acidimicrobiaceae bacterium
GGCATCACCGAGGCCGAAGGCTCTGAGGCTATTGACAACCGAGCGGCGGACTGCTGGCGCGCTGGCGACCCAGTGCTCTAGCAGCACCGGCCAGGCCGCCTGCACAAAGCTCTCATCGGGTCGCGCTCCATAGGCCTTTCGTAGCGCTAGCGCTGGGTCACCGGCTAACTTGAGCTCGTTGGCCAGGCGGTTGAGCAATGTGTGTGGCAAAGATGCCCAGTCGAAACGGTACTTAGGCAAAGCCAACAACTCCTATCTGAAGGTTCGCGTTACGTCGACCGATGGTCCGCCGTCTGCAGCGAATTCCGGCGTGTCGCATCAACCGGCCTGGCGCTATGCTGGTTGACATTCCGCTCGGCACGACCTCTGGGTCGTTGCTACGCTCGCCGCGATAGGTGCGGGCCTGCTGCCCGGCGATGTCGTGGAGCGAGGCATCCCGGCCCAGAACCTTGCGATCGTGTCCCCGCCCCGTGGCGGCGAAAAATACTGCCACCGTCGTGCGGCCCGTCGTCATGACTCCAGCACCGAATACGCCCATTTTGCCCTCAATGTGTCGTAGATGACGAAGTTCTCAAGCACACCAGGGCGGGCAAGTAGGGACGGCACGAAGGACACAAATGCAAGACCGTCATTGTCCGGTTCGCTGCACCAGGCCCCCATCATAGGCACGCCGCTTTCCCCGGCCGTTTCCAGACAATTCAACTGGTTCGCCGCCTCCAATGCTTCGCCCTCGTCGTCGTAGGTCACGGGCAACTTCAAGAGGACAAGTGCTCCACTGCCAAACTCGGGATGACCTTCCTCGGTGCTTACTTGGACCAGGGCCGTCCCGGCTGGTACTCCTTGGGCGATAGCCATGGCGGCCGGTACGTCACTGGAGTACTCCACCTCCACCGTGAAACCTGATGAACTTCCCGTATGAACAGTCCAAAGCGGCATCTCCATTGCGTCCAAGCGTTCCACCAAGGGCCCGCCGAACGCGGACGGCCCGGAGCCCGCCGGTACGATCACCTGCTCGGGAGTATTGAGCATGTCGTCCATTTCGGGCCTTTGGCCACTGACCGGGTGGTCCGTCGAGTTCGGTCGGCCACCAACCACTTCTGCCAAGGATTGGCAGCGCGAGTGCGCCGCGGTGTTCTGGATTACGGCCGCCGTCGCCATGACCTTTGCCCAGCCACGGACCGTATCCGCATAAAGTACGGCTGTGAACGACTCGCTCATCGTGCGTCTCTCGGCGTCGTAGACCAAGGCGCTCATCGTCTGTTGCATGTTCACGACGGAGCACAGGCGTAAAGCTGCCACATGGTCCTCCACGTCAGACACAAGGTCCGTCCAAACGTTCAAACGTGACGCGGTAGCGCCGTCCGGTCCTTGGAAGCGCGGGCTGGCCGCCACGTGTTGGGCGAGACGGTACCCCCACCAGGTAAAACCCCTATCGCGCCTGGTGCTCCACTCCTTATCGACCATCAGGTCTCTAAAGAGGGAATCCACGGCTACGATCCCGGGGTCATCTTGGGCCTTGCTCATGAGCACGGTCTCCTATTTTGGACTTGTCGTCGTTGGCATCGCAGCCGATCGGTCAGGAAATTGGAGGCGGTCGACAACGGAGGACCTCGAGTGGTCGGCGGCGTGGCCTACCAGGGACCCTCCTGGCCAACCACCTTTCGCTTTCGGGGTGCGTTCGATCTCGTCAGCGGGAAAAGCTCCTCGGACGCGACGAAGCGTCCGGCGGATACGGTCGACCGAGGGCGCGTCCTCTTGCTCAAGAACGGCACGGATGGTCTCGACGAGAGGTGTCACCAGTGCTCTACTTAGGCCACAAACTCTTGGACGGCCGCCTCGGGACCCGGGCGGACCTGGCGCTCCATCTTCCGGACGACGGCACTCCCGATCCCCCGGTACCGTTCGGGCGCGCAGGTGAGGATGATCACCTGGCAGTTACGAGCTGCCGCAGAAAAAGCCGCGCCAAGTCGGGCGAGCCGGCCGGCGTCAGAGTAGCCAAGTGCATCGTCGATGATCACCGGAGCACCCGCTTCCTCCGCCGTCGGGCTGATGATGGCCGCGCACGCTAGCCGGGCCAGGACACAGAGCTGTTCCCGTGCTCCTGAGGACAACGAGGTGAACGGCACGGTCCGGCCCTCGAGCGTCCGGCTAACGATCTCCAAGGAACGATGGTCGACCGCGACCGAGAAGTCGGAGCCAAAAACAATCCGCCCGAGCCGCTCGATCTCAGCGGTGTACGGTGCCACGTAGGAGCGCTGAGCCTTCTCCCGGTTCGCCGCCAGCCTCTCGTACAGCAGTTGGGCGGCGAGAGCTAGGCGCTCGGTCCGCTCATGGGCGCGCTCGACCAGGACCAGCGATGCCTGGGCGGTGTCGAGCCGATCTCGGAGACCCGATTCGCCTCTCACCGCGAGCTCGGTCCTGAGTGAAGCGAGCGCCACCTCTGCATCTTGGTGCTCCCGGGCAAGACGGCTGACGAGGGCACGAGCGTTGTCTAGTCTGGCTTCGACGGAGCCAGGATCGGAGGCCGCCAGTGCCTCGGCCGCCTCCCGGTACTCTTTATTGGCCGCAACCGCCACGGCGTTGAGCCGTGACTCCTCCCGGTCAAGACGCTCATCGGGTGCGGCCTGGCGCTCGAGGCGGAGCTCCTGGTCGGCACCCGCTAGTGACGCCTTTGCCACCGCGACCCTGGTGGCGCGGTCCGTGGCCTCACCCTGGACGACGCCCAATGCCGCAATAGCCTCCTCCAGCAACTTGCCGAGGGTCGCTTCGCGCTCCGTTGCCTGCTCAAGGTCGGCCGACGCTCTCTGCTCGCTTGCTTCGGCATCCTCGCGAGTCGCCGGGAGGGGCGGGTCGGCGGGACGCTCGGCGCCATAGGCGGTGATCTGAGACTCGGTCCGTGCCAGTCGGGCGCCGAGCTCGGCGGGACTGAGGTCCCTGAGGTCCGCGGCGATCGCGTCCCGGGCTGCCGTCGCCTTCATGGTGGCGTCCCGTCGGTCCCGGTCAATCTGGCGGGCGTCGATGACACCCCCCGCTCCATCGATCCCGACACCGACAAGCAGCTCCTGCAGCCCACGCTCGGCTTNNACCGTGATCTCGGCGATGTCCTCGAGCACGACACTCGTGTCACCCCCGACCGGAGCCTCGAAGACTTCCCCGGGGCTTAGGGCCCGGTGCTGGCCGGCGTGTACGAGGTTGAACCGGCCGAGCGACCTGATGCGAAGCGACGCCGCCGCCGCGGACAAGCGCGCCTGGGCTGAGGTCACAGTGACCGCCGCCTTTTCAATCGCCGACAAGGTCTCCTCGGTGACAAGACATGCCTCGAGGAACCCGTTTGCTTCCTGGAGCACCCCTTGCGCCACCTCAACTCGTCCACAGCGTTCCCGCATTATGTCGACGTTCAGGACTCGCCGAAGGTGGTCTGCATCGTTCCTGGCGCGCCGTGCGCGTTGCTCCGCCTCGGCGCGAGTGGCCCGTGCGCCATCGCGTCTCGCTGTTGCCGCGGCAACAGCGGTATTGGCCACGTCCAAAGCCGTTCGATCTCGGCCAGCCTCTAGCTCAGCGCCCTCCGCCGCAGAGCGCGCCGCCTCGACGCTCAAGACGAGCCCATGACGTTCTTCGACTTTCCGCGTCGCCTCCGTCAGCTGGCTCTGGGCGAACTTCAACGGCCCCTCGAGCTGAGCCACGGCCAGTTTCCCGCCCTGGAGCGCAGCCCACGCGGCGTTCTCTGCCGCCAGACCCTCGTCCTGGTCGCTGCGCTGGCGTTCAAGGACGCGTAGCTCGTCGCCGAGCACGGCTACTTGCTCGGCCTTGTCCTCGAGGTCCGACAGCTCCTCGCTCAGGCCCTGTACCTCGGTACGTACCGCCGCCACCTGGCTGGTGAGCTGGGCCCGGTTCGCCAGCGGCCTCCCACCGGGCGTGACGTAGCGCTCCCGCTCGCGCCCGGCTGCTTCCCAGAGGCCGGCTTCTTCCGGCCCTCCGATCGCCTGACCTGATGCCGCCACGTCGAGTGCCGTTGCTAGTGAGCGGCTCTCGCCGACGGAAGCCTGGGCAATGGCGACTCCCTGTTGGTAGCGGAGTGCCCCGAAGAGTGTCTCATCGAGCGTCTCGTCCATGATGGCCCGCATCCGGTCGTG
>PMWT01000183.1 GCA_003166025.1 Acidimicrobiaceae bacterium
AGGCGCACGTACATGCCCGAGGAGTAGTTTTTCACCGGCTCGTCGATGTACTGGCCGATCCCGGCGAAGTCGACGATGTCGTCGAACTTGGCCGCCAGCTCCTTCTGTTTGAGGCCGAGGATGGCCCCGTTGAGAAAAACGTTCTCCCGCCCTGAAAGTTCAGGGTGGAAGCCGGCGCCCAACTCCAAAAGTGCCGACATCTTCCCGGTCACCGAGACCGAACCCGTGTCGGGGCGCAGGATCCGGGCCAGGCACTTGAGCATGGTTGACTTACCTGACCCGTTCTCGCCTATGAGCCCGGTCGTAGAGCCTTCGTAAACTTCGAAGCTCACATCTTGGAGCGCCCAAAACATGTCGACCTTGGCCCGCCCGCCGCGCATGATGGCTATCTTTAGGGAGTTGTTGCGCTCGCGGTAAAGCCGGTACTTCTTGGAAACATTTTCGACGACCACGACGGGCGAGCTCAAGGTCTAAAGCTCCTCCGGCAGGCGCGCCTCATATTTGCGGAAAACCTTGAGCCCGATGGCCAGGACAACGACGGCCCATACGACCAAGTACGCGAAGTCGCCCCACGAGACGTTGGAGGGCACGACAATAGACGTGACGAGCGGGTGTAGGTCCGTCGGGGTCGGGGCGGCCGCGAACTTCACAAGATGGGAAGAAGAAGGCAACTGCCCGTTGTACAGGAAGGCCTGGAAGCTCAGCACGGCGTCGGTCATGGGGTTGAGCTTGAAGATGGTACCGAGGGACAGGGCGTGGCCCAGGAGGTGGATGTAGCGCGGGGCCTGCAGTACCGCACCCGCGGCGGGATTGCCGTTGAGGCCGCCCCCCACGAGGTAAAACGGATAGGCGATGGGCGTCAGGAACATCCAGAGGAAGAAAAATATGCCGGAGAAGTGGTAGATGTCCCGGTAGAAGACGTTGCCTATTGAAAACAGGAACGCCAGCCCGAGACCGAAGACCGTCACCACGGCCATGAGCACGATCACGAAGGGCAGGTACATCAGTGCCCTCCAGTTGCCCCAGGCCACCACGGCGACCAGTAGCAGGCCCATCTCTATCAGGTGGGACACGACCTTGGAGGCGACCGTTGCCGCCGGGAGCAGCTCCCTCGGGAAGTACGTCTTCTGGATCAGGTTCTGGTTGCCCACCAGGCTGCCCATGGACTCCATGACGCTGGCCTGGAAGAAGTTGAAGGGCAACATGGCGGCCAGGAGCATGAGGGCGTAATTGTTGATCCCGCTCGGTATGCCGAAGGGCGGGTGGATCTTCAGGAGCATCGAGAACACGATGGTGTAGATGAACATATTGGCGAGCGGGTTGATCATCGACCAGCCCCAGCCGATTACCGAGCGCTTGTACTTCGAACGCAGGTCCCGCAACGTCAGGTTGTAAAAAAGCTCTTTGTACTTGCCGTACTCGCGCAGGCTGGGCGGCGCCGTCTTCGCCGTCATGACGACCGTGTTGCGCTCCGCCACCGTGTTGCGCCGGCCGCGCTTGGACGAACCGTTGCCGTTGCCGTCGGAGCCGTTTTCGGGCTCCTCCGGCCACGCCGCCAATGGGCCGGGATCGGAGGTGGTGCGGCTCATGGTTCCACCCGGAACAACAGCCGGTTGCGGTTCAAGTTGGGGTTGTAATAGGGGTCGCAGGACGAGCGCGGCCGCCAGCGCTCGTTGAAGAGGGGCGCGTCCTCGGGGTCTTCGACCAGCCCGCGGGTCGATCCTTCGGCGTGAAAGAGCGCGGCATCAGGCTCATAAACCACCTGGTACCCGGCTTGGTGCAAACGTAGGCAGAAATCGACGTCGTTGTAAGCCACCCGAAGACGTTCATCGTAGCCGCCCACCCGCCAATACACGCCAGGCCGGGTCGCCATGCAGGCGCCGGTGACGGCGGAAACGTCCCTGAGCAGGTCCCCCATCCGCCACCAGTTACCCCACTCGACCGAGTTGGCATGCCCGCGCCAGGCCCCGATGATGATGCCCTCGTGCTGCACCTTGCCGTCCGGGAAGAGCAGGCGCGGCCCCACCGCGCCTACCTCAGGCCGCATGGCCTGCTCGACGAGGCGGTCGAGCCAGTCCGTGGTCAGCACCTCGGTGTCGTTGTTCAAAAAGACCAGGACATCGCAGTCGACGGCGGCCACGGCCAGGTTGAGCTGGCGGGGGTAGTTGAACTCGTGGGGGTAGCGCAGTACCTGCCCTGGGAGCGTGGCCAGGTACTCGAGCGTGTCGGGGTCGTCGCTCTGGTTGTCCACCACGACCAGCTCGAAGTTGTTGTAGACGGACTTGGAGATGACGCTCTCGACGCAGCGGCCGAGCAGGTGGCGGCCGTTGCGTGTGGGGATGATGATGCTGACCTTGGGCTCACCGGCACGCCGGAAGCGCACCCGGTGGACGTCGAACCAAGCCCCCTCCTCGGTCCACCCTCCGCTGCCGCCCCGGGACTCACGCCGGAGCAGCCAGTCCCCCAGCGCCCGCTGGGCCGCCAGCCAGGCCCAGGGTTTGTTGTCGCCGGCCGACGCCGCCGACTGCTCGTGCATGCGCCAGCTGTAGAGCGAGTCGGGGATGTGGGCGATATGGTCCGTCGCCTCTGTCACCCTGAGCACCAGGTCGTAGTCCTGGCTGCCGTCATATTCCGGGCGCAGGCCGCCCAGGCTCTCGACTAGCGAACGCCGGACGGTGAGGAGATGACAGACGTAGTTCTGGCACAGCAGCAGGTTGGGCGAGAAGTCGGGTTTCCAGCGGGCCTCGGTGAACCGGCCGGCCGGGTCCAGCTTGTCCTCGTCGCTATAAAGCAGGTCCAGGGCGGGGTCGGCGTCGAGCCAGCGCACCACCTGGGCCAAGGCGTGAGGTTTCAGGACGTCGTCGTGGTCCAAGAAAGCGACGTACTCGCCCGTGGCCAGGGAAAGAGCAGCATTGGTGGCAGCCGAGATGCCCGAGCGCCGAGGCAGTCGGGTGAGGCTCACGCGGCTGTCGCGCTCGACCAGCGAGGTGAGCTTGGCCAGGGTCTCGGCCCGCTCCGAAGCGTCGTCGGCCAGGCATAGCTGCCAGTTGGGGTAGGCCTGGTCCATCACNNACCGAGATGGTGGGCTGGTAGCCCGCTCGGGCCGCCTCGGCCCCGATGGCCGCCACCACCTCGGTGTTCGGCCCCCGGCGCTGGTGCCACAGCTCGTAGCGCTCGTCTTCGCTCAGGCTGTCGGCGACGAAAATGGCGGGCGGGTCAGCCACCGCACTGGGGCGCAGGGCCACCTGGGCCGGCGGCCGCGACGGGTGGGCGGAGCGGCGCTCCACCGGCCACAACGCGCCCCGGGGCGGGTCGATACCCGCGCCCAAGAGGGCGCCGGTCAGGCCGGCCAGGCGCCGGGCACCCAGGTCGGCCAGGCGGGGACCGAGGCCGGCGGCGACGTCGTCCCAGGCGCGTTCGTCGGTCAGCAGGACCCATCCCCGATGGCCCATGGTGGCGACATCGGCCACGACGGCCCGGTCGTCCACTGCCTCCAGGTACGTCCCCGCCACCGCCTTGGGCGTGCACAACCAGGGCGTCCCCGCGGCGAGGGCCGCCGGCACCCACGAGGAGGCGCTGGTGCCGTGGACGACCGGTGCCACCACCAGCCTGGCCGTGCTCAAGGCTCCCACCAGGTCACCGCCGGAGGGCACGATCTCGGCCCCCGCCGCCGCGGCCATATGGGCCAGGCCAGGAGTGGGCCAGTCGCTCACGACTGTTACCTTGAGGCTCATGTCCCGCCGGCGCCAGGCCGGGACGAGCTCTTCGAGCGCCCGCATGACCGGAGCCTCGGGGTCGCCGGCGGCGTCGAAACTGTCTGTCGCCACCAGGGCCACGCCCTCTCGGTCGGCGAACCCCTTACCCGGCCCGGGCGCTAACAGGGGCGGTCCCAGGCGCGTGACGGCCAGCCCAGGCCGCAACCCGGCCAGCAGGTTGGCGTCCGCGTCGCTGGCACACCAGGCCATCTCGATGCCCTCCAATTGGCGCAGCAACCGGGCCTGATGGACCTCTCTTATCGTCTCGGTCCCCTCCACGTGCCAGCTGGCATCGCCCAGGGCCTGGCTGCGCCGGAAGGGCAGGCGCTCCGAGTACAGCCCGGCCAGCGCCTGAGGTTGGCTGGAGCGCACCATTGGCCAGAGCCGGGTCGTCAGCCCTTCGTCGCTCACCAGGACGTGGGAGTAGTGGTACCGCCGGTCCGCGCACCACTCCAGCCAGTCGAGCGGGCCGGCGGCGACCTCCACGCCTTGGCGCTCGTAGTAACCGCCGTAACGGTCCGCCCCGAAACCGTCCGCGCAGGCCAGGGTCACCCGGGTCGCGGGACAGCGGGCTAGGACCTCGACCAGCTCGGCCAGGCCCTCTATCCCGGCGAGAGTACCGGGAATGGTGCCGGTGACCACGAGGAGGCGCACGGGGGCGCCTTCGTCACGCTCGGCCCAGCGCCGCGGGCCCACCGGGGCCGGTGCCGGCAGGAAGCCTTCTGGGGCCGGCGCCCGCCAAGTGGGCTCGTAAACGGCGCGCAGGCCCTGGCCCCGCACGTACCTGATCACNNACAGCCACCACCGTCGATGCGCTACCGGGAACGTCGCGGCGGAAGGCCAGCTCACGCGACCCGGCCGCCATGTGGCTGCCGAAGGGCTCGACGGCGCCGGTGGGCCCCACGAAGCTGCCGGCCTCGAGGACCTGGCCCTGAGGGCCGTACAGGAGCGGTACTACAGCGCCGATCCCGAGGGGGCCCGACAGCAGCTCGATAAGGACCTCCTCCGGCACGGCCCCTTCGTCGTCGCCCGCCAGTACGGCTACGGCGGGGCCGGCGGCGGATATGGCTGCTGCGCCGGCCAACCAGCTACGGAGCTCTTCGCCGAGCGTGCTGCCCGGACCGGCCCTGAGGATGGCCAGCTGGCCGAGCACGCTCAGCGCGCCGCCCCCCAGACGCGCTCGTACCAGGCCCGGGCGGGGGCGAAGGCCCGCATGGTCAAGCTGGCATGGATCGCTCTGAGCTCGGCCTGCTGCACGGCGGTCTCCTCCTGTAAGCGCTTCATTTCCTTCTCGGTCTGCTCCAGGCGCCGGCGCACTATCACGTCCTGGCCGTGCACGGCCTTGATGGCCGATTCGACGCTGGTGTTGGCCGCTCTCTCCAGCAGGGCGGAGCGCTCGCCGAAGCGCAGACGCTCCACGGCCAGGCGCTGNNCGGCGTGGACATGACCGCCTCGGTCCCCTCTGGCCCGGTCGCAGCCAGCGTCTTGACCAGGTGGTCAGCAGCGTCGTCGAGGGACTGGTCCAACGTAGCCTCCAGTCGTTTGAGCCCGCGGGGCCGGCCCCGGCGGGCGAAGATGTTGTCGATACCGGCCACGATGGCGGCCCCGTCCTGGGCCAGGGCGCTGGCATCGCCCGTCCAGGCGGCGAAATTGCTGGCCGGGCTGTCTTCGCCGGCCACGGCCACATGGGGAGTGCCAAGCGCCCACGCCAACGCCATCAGGGCCCCGGTGCGGGCCACGACTGCCTCCGCCCCCGCCACCACCGCGGCCAGGTCCACAGGGTTGGCCACCCGTAGGGCCATACGGGGCCGGTCGGGATCACCCTCCCAGTCCTCGGGCTGGTGGCGGCCCTCCTCTGTTTCCGCCCGCCGCGCCACCAGAAGAGCGTCGGGCCCGGGGTAGTCAGCCGCCAGGGGACCGGAGACGAGCTTGACCACTTCGGCCGGGCGGTCCCCGCCGGCCGCCCGGGCCAGCCGGACCAGCGCGAGTTCCAGGTCCTCGGCTCCCTGCTCGCCGGGGCCGTCCAGCAGGCAGCCCTCGACGAGCACGTAGTGCCGGGGGAGGCCCTCGACCACCCGGAGGAAGGCACCGCGGGCGTCCAGCGAGTGGCGCGACAGGTGCCGGGCGGCCAGGAGCACGGGCTCGGGGACGGCGAACGGCGGCCCCACGCTGGCGCTCGGCTCGAGTCCCCATCCTTCCTCGGGCGCAATGGCCACGGTCGCGGCGCCCGTCTCGGTCAAGGCGCGGGCGATCTTGCTACCGCCCGGTTCGGGGCCCCCCGAAAGCACCAGGACGCTCAGCGCCACCAAGGGCTCGCCGGGCCCGTCCGACGTGAGGTGTACGGCGGCGGGTTCGCCCGTGAAGCCCGGTTCGGCCCACCCCACCATCGCCCCGTGGACGAGCACGGGCGAGAGCCCGGGGCAACGAGCACGGATCTCGGCCCGCAGCAACGACCCGGTGAGGGCGGCCAACGGGTCGGCTGGTTCCCCTCCGGCCCACCAGCCGACGCGCCGAGGCCAGAGGACATCGGTTCGGCCCATTGTGGGCAGATTACTACCGCTCACTACCGCCCCGTGACCTGCCCGGCGCACCGGCCCCGGCTCACCGTGGCCCGCTCCCCCCGCAGCTACGCTGCCACGAGTGGGCCGCGAACCTGGCACGGACGGCACCATCTCGGCGGGCCCGCCCTGGAGGGCCACCTACGCTCATCTGCTCACCCTGGTGGGCGCGTTCGCCTTTTGGGCGTGGTGGGACCGGGACCTGTGGTTCTTCGGCGACGAATGGGACTTCCTGGCCCAGCGCGGCCTTTGGCACTTACCGGCCAACCCGGCGAGCATCTGGTTCCCCCACAACGAACACTGGTCGACGCTGCCCGTCCTTTTGTGGCGGGCCCTGTTTAGCGTCTTCCACTTGAGCAGCTACTGGCCCTATATCATCCCCGTCCTGGTCCTGCAGATCGGCGTCATGCACCTGTGCTGGCGGTTGTCGTTGCGGGCCGGCGTGAGACCATGGGTCGCCGTGGCGGCCGTGGGACTGCTCGGGTTCCTCGGCGCCGGGGCGGAGGACCTGACCTGGGCCTTCCAGGTCGGCTTCGTAGGCTCGGTCTTCTTCGGCCTGCTGGCCATCGAACTGCTCGACGGCTACCGCCCGCGGGGACTGATGGGGGCACAGGCGCCGGCGCCGCGTCTCGTGTACGCCAGCGTTGCCCTTTTGGCCGGCCTCATGTGCTCGACGATCGGCGATGCCATGCTGGTGGCAGCGGCGGTGCTGGCGGCGGCCCGGCTGCCCCGCAAACAAGCTCTGTGGGTGATCGGCCCGCCGTTGGCCCTGTACGTCGTCTGGTTCGCCGCCGTCGGTCGCCTGGGCATCTCGGCCCATTCCGACCGGTTCTCGCTTACCGGGGCCAGCGACATACCCAATTACATCTGGTCGGGACTGTCCTCGGCATTGGGGCAGACGTTCAACCTGCCCAGTGCCGGCGGCGCCCTTCTTGTCGGAATGGGCGCGTGGACCGCTTACAGTTCGCGCCGCCTATGGGCCCGGCACCCGGCATTGCTCGCACTGGTCGCGGGTGTGGTCTGTTTTTACGCCCTAGCCGCCCTAGGACGGGACGGTTCGACGGTGAGTGCCGGCGTTTCGCGCTACGTGTACGTCGCCGTGGCGTTGCTCGTGCCCCTGATGGGCAAGCTCCTCAGCCCGGCCCGAGCCTCCGGCGGGGCCGTGTTCGGCGCCGTCGGCCTGCTCGCCCTGTCGGCGCTCGGCAACGTCGGCCAGGCCCAGAGCTGGGCTTCGGCCCGCGTCGCCCTGACATCCGCCTCCAAGGTCCAGGTGGTGGCCACGGGCCGGCTGCTCGGTGAAGGGGTGCAGTTCGTTTCCGGGCCCGACGCACCGCCCATCGGTCTCCTGCCCAATTTGGCGGCCGGACCGCTGGCGCGCCTGGCGCGGTCCGATCTGCTCCCCGACATCCCGGTGCCGGCCTTCGAGCTCATAAATGCCCGCACGGCGCTGGCCGTGGGGACATGGAACGGTTCGGTGACGGCGCTGACCCGGCACCCTGTGTCCAGTGGCCGGTTCGTTTACCAAAAATCGACGTTTTCGTCGGTCTCGTCGCAGCCGGGCGGTTGCCTGGCCCTCACGCCCAACAGCACGAGCCCGGTCCAGACGAGCCCGGTCCAGATCTGGCTGCGCCTGGCGCCGGGCGACAACGCGGCGTCGCTACTGGTCATCTCGCCCGAGGCCGCCGCCGGCACGATCAATTACCTGGCCGCCGTCCTGGTACCGCCCCAGGGACCGACGACGTCGGTCCCCCTGGAGCTGGTCGTGCCCCACAAGGGCAAGGGCTACCTGAGCGACAACGACCCGGAGGCCGAGCTGGTCATCACCTGGAACGTGGGTACCCCGATCACCCTGTGCGGGCTGTCCGGGCCGTCTTGAAACCGATGTACCGTCACGCGGCCCGAGCGGCGCACGGCCGGCAACGCTGGCGCGAATGGGCCACCGGCCTCTTCCCGCCCGCCGACGGGAGCGGGAGGCGGCGCGCCCTGGTGGCGACCGGCTACGCCTTGGGGGCCGCATCGTTGAGCGCGGTGGCCCTTGTGCGTCAATCGGGCGTCCCCGCCACCAGCACGGCCTGGGCCGAAGATGCCAGGGTCTTCTACGCCCAGACGTTGACGACATCGTTCGGCCGGGCACTTTTCAAGACCTACGACGGCTATGCCCAGCTGGTGCCCCGCCTGCTGGCCCAGGTCGCCCGCTGGGCACCGCCCGGCCGTGCCGCCGAGGTCTTCGCCGTGGGCGGCGCCATCGGCTTCGCGCTAACCGCGTGCCTGGTGTTCCACATGGCCAGGGGTCACATCGGTCCCGCCCCGGTACGTGTTCTGCTGGTGGCGGCGATGGCCTTGCTCCCCATCGCCACCGCCGAGCTCCTGGACAACATGGTCAACCTGCCCTGGTGGTTGTTCTTCGCCGCCTTCTGGGCCCTTTTGTGGAGACCGCGGACCACCGCAGGCATGGTGGCCGCGGGGGCCTTGTGCTTCCTGGCCACCGCGTCGGAACCCTTGGTGGCCTTGTTCGTGCCTCTGGCCCTGGTGCGCGGCTTGGTCTTACGCCCGCTTCGCGAGCACGCCGCCACCGCCGGGCTCGTTGTGGGCCTCGTCTACCAGGGCGTCGCCCGTTTGGTGTCGGGGGGCAAGTCGTTCACCCCCGCCGCCCTCCACGGCATCGGGCAGGACTACGCGGAGAGGGCTGGGCTGTCCAGCTTCGCCGGCATGAGGGCCGCCGACTGGCTGATGTCTCACAGCGCCACGGCCGCCGTCGCCCTCGGGGCCGTCATCGCCTGCGCCATCGTCGCTGCCGGTCTGACGGCACGGGACCAGGGCGTCCGCTCCTTCACTGTCGCCGCGACCGTGTTCTCGGTCGTCTGTTTCGTGGTCCCCATCTGGCTGCGGGGGGTCAGCGCCTTGTTGGAGACGAGCGCTTTGGCCGAGGGCAGCCGGTACCAGGCCGTCCCCCTGCTCCTGCTCATCAGCATCGTGATGGTGGTGGCCGGCCACTTGGCCCGTCCCCGCCCGGCCGAGGCCCCGCTCTCCCCTCCTGGGCACACCGTTGCCGGGCCGGCACGACTGGCGCGCCGGCCAGGCCGCAACGGGACGGCCGTCGTCGTCGCCTGCGCCGTGCTGTTCCTCCCCACCTGGGTGGCCGATTTCCGGGACGCCAACTTGCGCTCGGAGGGCCCGGCGTGGCCGGTCCAGGTGAGCCGGGCCGTGGCCAGTTGCCGGGACAGCCATACCCGCACCGCCACCGTCAGGATCGACCCGCCCGGCTGGCAAGCGGTCCTCGTCTGCCGAGGCATCGCCTAACCGCGAGTGCCGCTACGGCGGTGGCGCCTTGGTCGCCTCGTTGCCATAAATGGACCGCCAGTCGAATATGGGCGACGGGTCAAGCTCGGCACCATCGTCGAAATGCAGCTGATCGGGACGCACCGACAGCCGCTCGGGCCACGAGCTCATGTTGTCGTAGTGGTAATTGCTCCCGCCCCGTCGTAGGCCCGCCCGGTCCACCTCGAGGCGCCGGCGCATCTGCGCCTCGCTGCGCATCGGGTAATGACGCAAGTTGAAAAGCCGTGGGTAGCGCTCGCCTTTGGGCGGGTTGTGGTTGAACTCCCTTATGTTCGTGGCCGAGGCCCGCCAGCTCCTGACCCGCGGCGCGCAGTCGGGGAAAAGGCTGTAGTGGCGCACTCGTCGGGCCACCAGCTCGGTATTGACGTCATCGGCCGGCGTCCACCAGAAATTGAAATTGTTGAACTGGGCCCAGTCATAAGGCGACGAAGCCACTTCGTACAGCCAGTCCTGGTACGAGCGGCTCCGGTCCGGGCCCTCGAGGAACTCGTCCTGGTCCGGCCAGGACACCCAGTCGTAACGGTCGACGTAATTGTCCAACAGGTTTTCCGACATGGCTTGGTACAGGTGGTAGAAGTCCACGCTGCGGGGGACGGTAGTGAGCTCGACGAGGTCCCCCTGGAGCGAGCGCAGCACATCGGGCGTCTCGTCGGTCGAGCCATGGTCCCAGACGACGACGTCGTGGCCCTGCTCGCGCAGGTAACGGACGGCCTCCTCCACGAGGTCCCCGTCGTTGTAACAAAGGAGCACGCCGAGCAGGCGGGGCATGGACGCCGGGCGCCCGCCCCCGTCGCGGCGCGAGCCGTGCCGCCACGGCCAGCGTCGCTGGGTTGCCTTGGTCATCTGCGCTCCCAGGCTATCTTCCGATAGCTTCGCGGGCGGTGGTCACGAACGCGCAACCGAGGGGGGCAGTGGTACTCGGCATGCACCGCAGCGGCACCAGCGCCATCGCCGGGTTCCTCGCTAAGGCCGGCTTTTTCGCCGGCGAGGAAGCCGACCTGCTGCCGGCGGCCGAGGACAACCCCAAGGGCTTCTTCGAACGGGCCGACGTCAACGCGCTCAACGACCACCTCTTGGACGCGCTGGGCGGGGCCTGGGACAAGCCGCCCCGGCGCGCACTGGTGGCTGAGCGCGCCCCGGCGTGGCAGACAAGGGCCGAGGACGTGCTGGCCGGTCTCGACGCCGGGGCCGGGGACCGGCCACTGGTCCTGAAGGACCCCCGCATCAGCCTCCTGCTCCCGGCCTGGCTGCCCATCCTGGACAGCCGCTTCGCCATCATCCTGGTGGACCGCAACCCGGTCGATGTCGCCCTGTCCGTCCGGCGGAGGGACCGGCGCCCGCTCTACGTGGCCCTGGCGTTGTGGCAGGCCTATTGCACAGAGCTGCTGGCGGGCCTGGACGGCCGGCGCGTCCTGGTCGTGCGCTACGAGAGCTTCATCGAAGACCCGGAGCGCAACACAAGGCTCCTTCTTGACCGGTTGGCCGAGTTCCTGTCCGTCGAGGGAGCTGACGCCGCCCGGGCGCAGGGTTTTGTGTCCCGGGACATGCGCCACCACCGGACCGGGCCGACCGACCGGGCCAACGAGCAGGAGCTGACGTCCGCCCAGCTCGCGCTGTACCGCTGGCTGGCCGGGCTGCCCGAGGGTTGGACCGAGCTTCGCGCTCCGGGCGAGCTGCGGGCCGAACCGGAGAGCGCCCTCGTCACCGCCGCTGAGTACTACGACGCCGTAGCCGATCGCTTCGGCATGGAGACCGCCTACGACGGCGAACGCCACAAGGCCTTGCACTTCGAACAGGCCACCGAGCTGAAGGACCAGCACATCGCCAACCTCGAAGGGGCGGTGGGCGGGCTTCGCCGCCAGGTCGAAGACCAGGCCACGCGAATTGCCGCCCTGGAGGCGCAGGTCGAAGACCTGGAAGGCGACAATGAGGATCTGCGCCACGAGCTGCGCACGCTGCGCGAGGACGGCCGTGCCGCGGCCGGCAACCTACTGGCGGTGGCGAAGCGGGGGCTGTCAGGCCGGCCGGCGGAATAGGGCGCCGGCGGCGGGAGCGGCGATGAGGTGGTGGGGCCGGTGTGGCTCAGTCTGTGGCCGCCTCCTGGGGGGACAGGCGCGCCACCCCCACGTCGGGCGCCCGCCGAGGGTCAAGGCAGAACTCGACCAGGGGCTCCGCCGCTTGTTGCCACGTGTAGCGCTGGGCCAGGGCGGCGAAGCGGTACCGGGACGGCGGGGCCGACAACAGCCCGGCCAACGCCTGCTCCAGGCCGGCCACGTCGCCCGCGGCCACCGTCACTCCCAGGCCCGCCGCCGCCACTTCATCGGCCAGTACGTCGCCGGCCGTCAAGACCATGGGCAACCCCGCCCACAGGTAGTCGAGGACCCGGGACCGGAACGAATAGCGGGTCTCGAGGTGGTCGTGGTGAGCGCTGACGGCGACATCGGCGTCGAGCAGGAAATCGGCACGCCGTTCGTAGGGCACCCAGCCCGGGTTGAAAAAGACGTGCTTGCCTGTCAACCCGAGCTGGTCCGACAGGGCCTGCAGCTCCGTGGCCACCGCCATCTCCGGGACGGCCGGGTTGGGGTGGCGAAGCCCGAGGAACACCAGGCGTAGGTCCGCCACCCGGTGCCGCAGGCGGTCGACGGCCCGCAAGACCGAGACCGGGTCCAGCCAGTTGTACACTCCCCCGCCCCACAGCACCACCTTGTCGAAGGGCCCTATCCCGGGAACGGTGCCGCGCAGGCCGTGGGCCTGGCGACGTGGCGGTTGGCTGGGCAACCCGTAGGGCACGACCGAAATGAGCCTTTCGAGGAGATTGTCGGCCGCATAGTTGTAGGCGTTGACGCGGCCCAGGGCCGACAATGACCCGAGCCAGAAGTCCCTTTGGCGCTGGCTGGCACAGGTGAAAAAATCGCCGCGGAGCAGGGCCACGTTGATGATCCCGGCCTGGCGGGCCACGGCCCGGTCGTTCGCTTCGACGTCGTCGCCACCCATCTCCAGGTTTTCGAGGTGGGCGGGATCATAGATGTCGACGACCACCGGCTTTTCCGTTTCGCGTAGCTCTCGGGCCATATAAACCAGGGCGCTGGGGGTGAACAAAACATCAGCGCCATCGACCAGTTCGGCCAGAGCGGGACCTTCCGCCAGGCGGAGCTCGGCATTGGGGTGGGCCCCGGAGACCCCCATCGTGCTGGCCAGGACCACCTCCATGTGCTCGCCCAGGACCTGGGCCAGGTTCCAGGCGCGAATGGCTGGGCCCGGCATCTCAGGCCCTATGGGGTCGGTCGAGAGCACCAGTGCCCGTCGCCCGTTACGCTGCCTGGCTGTGAGCTCGTCCGTGACGGTACCCGGCACCCCCGTGAGGCTACCCGCTATGGCCATGGGGCTACCCGCTACGGCCATGGGGCTACCTAGAGCCACCGCTGGCATGCGAGGGCGCCCATGACGCGTGTCCTCGTACTGACTGCCGATGTCCTAAGGCCCCAGATGGCCGGGCCCGCCATGCGCGCCTGGCATATCGCCGACCGCCTCGCCGCCGAGCACGAAGTCCGCCTCGTCACGACCTCGCCATACTGCGAGATCAGCTCGGACCGCTTCGTGGTCGCCGCCGCCGGGGCCGAGGAGCTGGCCGAAGCGGAGGCCTGGAGCGACGTGATGGTCCTTCAGGGCTATGTCACCCACCACCACCCCGTCCTGGCCACGTCGCAGAAGATAATCGTCTTCGACGTCTACGACCCCCTCCACCTCGAGACGCTGGCCCTGACCAAAGGGGCGACGGGCCCGGTCCGGGACGACCACGTACGCCTTTCGGTCGACAACCTAAACCGTCAGCTCCGGCGAGCGGACTTCCTGATGTGCGCCAGCGAACGCCAGCGCGACCTGTACATCGGACAGCTGTGCGCGCTGGGCCGGGCCAATGCCCTCACCTACGACCACGACCCCACCTTGCGCAGCCTTATCGACGTGGTGCCGTTCGGCCTGCCCGATGACCGGCCGACGCACGACGCGCCGGCGCTGCGTGGAGTGGTCCCGGGCATCGGCCCCGAAGACGACGTGCTCATCTGGGCAGGAGGCGTTTATGACTGGTTCGACCCCCTGACCCTCGTCCGGGCGGTCGGGCGGCTCCGGGAGAAAAGGCCCTCCGTCCGGCTTTTTTTCATGGGCATGCAACACCCCAACCCGGACGTGCCGCCCATGCAGATGGCTACCAGCACCCGTGCCCTGGCCGAAGAGCTCGGCCTGACCGGCGAGCACGTCTTTTTCAACGACGGCTGGGTCGAATATGCACAGCGCCAGAACTTCCTGATGGAGGCGACCCTGGGCGTCACCATGCATTTTGACAGTGCCGAGACGCGCTTTGCCTTCCGCACCCGGGCGCTGGATTACTTATGGGTCGGCCTACCCGTCGTGACTACGGAGGGCGACTGGTTCGCGGAACTGGTGGAGAGCGAGGGACTGGGCCTGACGGTCCCGCCCGAGGACCCCGACGCCCTGGCTGACGCTCTGGACCGCCTCCTGTCCGACCCGGCGATGATGAAGGCGTGCCGAGAGCGCGCCGCGGCCGTGCGCCCAAGCTTGCGTTGGTCCGTGGTCCTGGAGCCGCTGGCCGCCTTTTGCCGCCAGCCGCAGCGGGCGCCCGACCTGCTGGCGCCGCCAACGCCACTCGAACCGCCAACGCCATTCGAGCCGACAGGACCACCTGAGCCGGTGGAGCAACCTGAGCCCCCTGCCCCGGCCGTCAATAGCGGGCTCAGCCTCATCGAACTGGCTCGTCATCACTACCGTCAGGGTGGTCTCGTCCAGGTGGTCAGGCGCGCCGCCTCGAAAGCGGAGCGCCTGGCGCGCCAGGTGGCGGTCGGAAAAGAGCGAGCGGGCTAGGCGGGGACGGGCTCGCCCACCGAGCGCGCCCGGGAGATCACCTGGTCGATGAAGCCGTACTCCTTGGCCTCGTCGGCGGTGAACCAGCGGTCACGGTCGGAGTCCTTTTCGATGCGTTCCATGGTCTGGCCGGTATGAAAAGCGATGCGTTCTGCCATCATCCGCTTCAGGTAGACGATCTGCTCGGCCTGGATGGCAATATCCGTGGCTTGGCCCTGCATCTGGCCCGAAGGCTGGTGCATAAGTATGCGCGAGTGCGGGAGGGCGTACCTTTTCCCCGGGGCTCCGGAGCAGAGCAGGAACTGGCCCATGGAAGCGGCCAGTCCCATGCAGACCGTCGAGACGTCGCATGGGACNNCGGGTCGGGTCCTCCGCTGCCAACAGGAGCAGTTGGGCGCAGATGAGGTTGGCCGCCCTGTCCTCGACTTCCGTGCCGAGGAACACGATGCGCTCGCGTAGCAACCGCTGGTAGACGTCGGCACTCGGGTCGGGGGCGCCGCCCGGTGCCTGGGACAGCGGTGCGGCTGGCATATAGAGCTGGGACATACAAGGAGGGTACTGCCAAACCGGGTGGCGGCGGCGGTAGGACCGGTACCCGGGCCAATGCGGGTACTAGGCTGTAACTCGCCTACGCGGATGTGGCGAAACTGGTATACGCGCCAGGTTTAGGTCCTGGTCCCGAAAGGGGTGGAGGTTCGAGTCCTCTCGTCCGCACATTTCTCCTGGTCAGAGCCTTGCGGGCCCCTTACCGTGCGATCTACGTGCGACACCGGGACGAAGAGCCTCGCCGATGACCTCGGCGGCACGACGATCGCCTTCAGCCGTGGCCCTGGCGTAGATGCCCAACGTGACGGTGGGCGACGAGTGTCCGAGCCTGGTCTGTGCCGTCCTTACGTCGACCCCACCTGCTATCAATGCCGTCGCTGACATCGACCGTAAGTCGTGGCTCTATTGTTTACGGCACCCGAGGGTGGACCTCTCAGGTACCCAAATTGGCTCGACCGGGTGTGGCACCCAGCGTGCCTGAAGGCGGGACTTCCGAACCTAAAGTTCCGAGCCGCTCGCAAGGAGCTGATATGGCGTGGTCCCCTTTGTCGATTACACAGGTCTGCTCGAAGAGCTGAGCGGTTGGTACCACGCGCCCGGAGCGTTCGGCTTGCGGGTGCTCGCTGGCAATGCGACGCTCACAAACCCCGTTCGGGTTGTCCTAACTTTGCGGACCAAGCGGCCGGGAGGAGACCGGTCAAGTGGTCTTCTCGGTGGTGGGGACGCTTCCGACATTCTCGTGACTGAGGCGGGACGGGACGTCCTTAGCGAGCACCCGCTTGAGGGGAACACCCGAGCCGCGCTTTTCCTCGCTGCCCACCAAGCGTTCGTGGATCGTCGTACTGGATCGGGCGGGACAGCCTCCCCCGTAGGACCGGTGCCGGCCGAGCTGGGATCGGGCACGTATTCCAGCCCGCTCATGGTTGTGATAGGCGCGTACCTGGCCGCAGAAGACACCATTGGAACGACGCGCTCAATTGGCCCGTTTTGGCGCTGCGTTCTATCCCGGCGAAAGGTACTGGAACCAGCTGGAACCGGACCGTGTCGGAGAGCACCTTGTCGCCACAACCTTCGGCCATGACCCTCACTTGATCACTGCCGTCCTTGGCGACCGTGACGCAGACGCGCTTACTCGCTCCGTACGGCTGCTGTCACGGGCTGCCACCAACAACCCTTCACTTGCCACGGCAATGGGCCAGGTATTAGACACACGTCTTTGCTCCTTGTGCCAAGCTGCTGTCGACCAGGCAGCTGCCTCCGGTACAGACCGGCTGCTGACCGGTGGCATGCTTGCGCCAGCTCTAGCGGCCCTCGTCCAGGTATCGTCGCCGAGTGGCGAGGAGGTTGACCGCGCTCTTGGCGTTCTCCCCCCGCGGCCCGACCTGGTCCTCGACCCCCTGGCTGAGGCGCTCACGTTACGGCATGTTGCATACTTACGCGACTTGGCGGGTGCGGGCTCAACCACATGTCTACCCAAGCTCGCCGTGGCCTTGACGAACCTGTCCCTTCGGCTCGGCGCCCTCGGCCGTGCGGACGGGGGCGTCAGTTTCGCCAGTGACCTGGACGAAGCCAAGGTCATCCGGGGTTCTGCTCTTCCCGATGTGGCCAACGCCTTGGGCAATCTCCAATCGGCTCGCCGATGTCGGCGACCAGCAGCAGGGACTGACGGCCAGCCAAATGTCCGTCGCTATCTACCGTAAGCTTGTCCAAGCCGACCCGACGACCTTCGATCCTCACCTCGCGAGGGCGTTGAGCAACTTATCCGTTCGACTCGGCAAGGTCGGCCAATTGGAAGATGCCCTCACGGCTATCGAAGAGTCGGTCAAGATCCAACGTCGTCTCGCTAGGGCCAATCCGGCCGCTCACCTGCCCGACCTCCCCGGCGCGTTGAACAATCTGTCCAACCGGCTCACCGAGATGAGCCGCTGGAAGGACTCCCTGACCGTTATTCAAGAAGGAGTCGATGTTTACCGAGACCTGGCCACGACTAACGCGGCTGTTTACCTACCCAAGCTGGCCGGGGCGTTGAACAACATGTCCATAAAGCTCGGGCCGCTCTGTCGGCCGTATCACGCATTAATCGCTAGCGAAGAGGCCGTCGAAATATCCCGAAGTGGTCTAGCTAGTGGCGTCAACTCGGCGGCGTATCTCCCCACAGTCGCCGCGGGACTTAACAACGTGTCGATGTGGTTGGGCATGAGCGGCCACAGAGACGAGGCCCTTGCGGCAGTTACCGAATATGTGGACATATACCATCGTCTGGCGGAGACCAACCCCTCGATTTACCTACCTATTCTGGTTGGGGCCTTGAACCATCTGTCCAGACGGCTCGACGAAGTCGGTAGGCACGACGATGCTGCCGCGACTAGGGCCGAAGCCGAAGAACTTCGGACCCAGGTGCGGACATAGCCGTTTAGGGGCCGACCATCTTGGCGTCGAGCTGGCGCATGGCTATGTCCTCGGTCTGGCGGCCAGCCTCCCGGGCGCTGACCCGCACTGGCCGAAAAGGCCGATGGGAAAGTGCGTTTTCTGAGGGAAGAGTGTGCGTAGCACCGTCTACTTATATTGGGACTCGGCCCGGAACCTCAAAGTTTCGTTGCGAGGGAGGTTTCGTAGCAGAACCAGATAAGCACAACAAAACAGGTGGCCCCGGCGGTGGTGGAACACCCTGGGGCCCGGCCAAGACCCCAAGGAGGTCCTGACAATGGGAAAGACTACCTACTCACCGGAGGAGCGCAAGGCGCGCCTTGAGAGTGCGCACGCTGAACTCACGTCCGCCGTACAAGCGATCGCTACGTCCAATGATTGGCGAGCGTTCCTGGAGTTCGCCCGCAAGCTCCACACCTACTCGGCGCAGAACCGAATGTGGCTCTTTCAACAGGCCATGATGCGAGGCTGGGATGACCTTGGCCACGTTGCCGGGTTCCGTTGCTGGCTTAGCCTCGGGCGGTACGTCCGCAAAGGTGAGCACGGGCTCGCCGTGCTGGCGCCAGTACGCGTGAAGATGACCGCTGAGGATGGTTCCGAGAGCTGGGTCCTTCGAGGGTTCAAGGTCGAGCACGTTTTCGCTGCGTGCCAGACCGACGGCGAAGGCGAGATCCCTGAGCTAGCTACGGGTGGCTACTCGGGCGGGCGCCCGCCGTTCGGTTGGCGTGCCGAGGGCAAGGAGCTTGTGCCCGATGAGCCAGAGCAGGAGGTCATCGCTCTCGCCCGCCGCCTCTCCGACGAAGGACTCAGCAGCCGCCAGGTCGCCGCTCGCCTCGAAGAGGCTGGTCACCGGCCTAAAGTCGGGGAGCGGTGGTCATCTGTCCAGGTATGCCGGATCTTGCGAGAGCGTAGCTAGGCGTGCTGGCTGAACCCGTTTGAGTGGGTTCGCTGGTTTGAACTGGCCCTACCGCAGGGCCACCACGACCGTCACGAGGCCATCGGCCACTGCGAGGGCCACCGCCAGCGCTCGACGAAGGGGGCGCTCACGGTAGGAGACGAAGAGGGCGCTCACGGTGGAAGTGAAAGCTTGTGTTGAGCGCCCAGTGGCCGCGTCGCCACTGCCGGCACCGGCCCGCGGTGGGATTTGCCGTTGGCCATAGCCCGTCCTATGGTCAGGGTCGCGCGGCTGATCCCAGGGCCGTTTCCATCTGGTCGCTGGACCCTGGAGGAGCCAATGGCGAAACCGGCGCCGAGCAGTGGACAGCGGCCCCCGGAAAGGGGCCGTTAGGGGGTCGGAGCCATGGTTGGACCTGCACCGATGTTTCTGGGTGTGCTGCGCCGTCGTGTCTCCGCCCTGTCCTCTGACCCAAGGGGGCAGCAATGCCCTTTCGGTTTCTTTGCTATGGGCGACGCGATGAACCTCAGGCCCCGTATGGCCGCCTGGCCTGTGGGGAGCGACTGGCGAACCCGACACCCGAGCCGAGTGAACCGTCTAACCAGAGGAGCATGAAAAAATATGAAACTTCGCATGATTGCATTTGCGGGTGTGGCCAGCATCGCGCTGATGGCCGTCTTCGCCCCGCCGATCAGCGCCGACGGGCACGGGCGGGGCCACCACCCCACCACGACCACAACCGTTGCTCCCACTACCACCACGCGGCCCGGCTGGTGGTGGGGCCACCCCACCACGACCACAACCGTTGCTCCCACCACCACGACGACCGTCCCATGCGCCGCGCCAACAATCACCTCGACATCTGCCGGCACCGTAAACGGCCAGGCTGTGAACCTGTACACGCTCACCAACTGCAACGGGATGGTCGTGAACATCTTCAACTACGGCGGCATTATCCAGTCGATCGACTTCCCGGATGCTGCCGGCAAGGTGGCTGACGTTATCCTCGGTTACCCAACCCTGAAGGACTATGAAAACTACAACTCTGACGCCAACTACAACGACCCGAACGGCCTTGGCACCTACTTCGGGGCCCTCATCGGCCGGTACGCCAACCGGATCGCCAATGGGCAGTTCACGCTCGACGGCGTCACCTACAACGTCCCGCTCAACAACGACCTGACGGATGCCAATTCGACACCCATTGGCGGTGCCAGCCTGCACGGCGGGTATGTCGGCTTTGACCAGCAGGTCTGGACGCCGACAGTCGTGCCGGCGAGCGGTAGCGGCACAACCGCGTCGGTCGGGTTGCAGCTGTTCTACCTGAGCCCGAATGCCTCGGAGGGCTACCCGGGCGACCTCAGCACGACTGCCACTTACACCCTGAACAACATGAACCAGTTGCAGCTCAGCTTCGAGGCAACCACCGATATGCCGACGGTCCTCAACCTGACAAACCACACCTACTGGAACCTCGCCGGTGAGGCCTCGGGCCCCGTCTACAACCAGACCCTGTACATCAACGCCAACTCCTACATGCCTGTCAACTCCATCCAGGTCCCCATTTGCCCGTCGGGCATGACGTGCCCGTCGGGACCGATGGCACCCGTGGCAGGCACGCCGTTCGACTTCACTACCGCGAAGCCGATTGGCCAGGACATCTCCGACCCCAACGCGCAGCTGGAGGCCGCGCACGGCTACGACAACAACTGGGTGCTGAACTCGACCTCGACGTTGACGACCCCGGCGGCCGTGGCCAGCGACCCGGTGAGCGGGCGCACGCTGACCATCTACACGACCCAGCCAGGCCTGCAGTTCTACTCGGGCAACTACCTCGTCGGCCAGGGCGCGGGCTGCGACACCGCCCTAGCGCCGCCGCTCCCAGGTCCGTCCGGTTCCTGCTACCGCCAGGGCGAAGGGTTCGCGCTGGAAACCCAGCACTTCCCGGACTCGCCGAACGAACCGTCTTACCCGACGACCGAGCTTGACAAAGGCCAGGTGTACTCACAGACCACCATCTACCAGCTCACCAGCACCGCCTCCACCAGCTAGGAAATCCCAACGGTCTGCTACGACCTAGCAGAGCATCCCGCCGAGCCCGGCGCCCCGCTCCACTGAGAGCGGGCACCGGGCTCGTTGGCGCGTCGCGGTGTGGCTGAGCATGGGTGCCAAGCGGCCCACGAGGTTCTCCAGTGACGGCACGTCCAAGGAGTGCAACCAGCGGGCCCCGTGAACGAGCTCGAGCAGCTGGGCTCGTTCTCCGGCACTGGCATCCACCCGGTGCAGCATCCTCCACCGGCCGAGGGCGACGAGCGGTAGGGGCACGGCCGCCACCAGCAGGGCCCGGCGGACACCGATGAGCAGCACCAGGACCGGGGCCAAGAAGACTCCAAGGCCTTCGAGGGCCAACTTGGTCGATTCGATAATGCCCGTAACCCTTGGGGCCATGGGCGTCTCCACCAACCGGTACACAAGCGACGTGGTCGTTATGTCCGCCAGTGCCATCCCTGCACCCCAGGCCACAACAACGGCCATAGCGAGATTGAAGACGGGCACTCCCGCTACGACGGCCAAGGGTAACCCGCAGGCGACGAGCGCCACGACGGCCGGGGTCCCCAACCGGGCCCGCCTGATAAGAGGCGAGGAAAGGGGTGCGGCGACAAGTGAGCCAACCCCGGCGGCCAGCATCAATAGGCTCACGCCCGTACTGCCCGCGTGCAGCAAGCGGACCGACGCGATAACAGCCACGGCCAGCCACATCCCCCGTACAAAGATGCGCAGCCCGGCCAGCACGAGTATGCCCCCGACGTGGGAGCGACGAGTGACCATGGCGGCATCAGCGACCCTTCCGGCGAACCGGGCCAACATCGGTCCCGCCTTGGCGGGAGGGACCTCCTCGTCGGGGACCAGCCGGGCCGTTTTGACCCGGACGTTCAAGACGGCGGCGGTAACGAAGAAACCTGCCGCCCCGGCGAACACGACGGTCGGTGTGGTCACCGCGAGCAAGGTGCCGCCGGCGACAAGCACGGCACTAGCTACCAAGCCAATGGCACGCGCTACCGAGATCCAAGCCAGCGCGTTGCGGCCGCGGCGGAGCAGCCAGGACGGCGTGTCGACAAGACTGCTAATGGCGCCGACAAAGAAGCGCAAACCCACCAAACCGACGGCGATTGTCCCGTCCTAGCGCAGGGCGTGCACTGACAACGCCGTAACGCCCCGCAGCCCCCTGAACTGTCTGATGAAGGGCCATCTGGGCGGGGAACGCCGTTGTTTAGAGCCCGTCAATCAATTGTTAATCTGCGGACGGGATTTATTCCCGCCGGTCAATTGTCTTCCGCTGCCTTTTGCACCAGTGCTTGGCAGGTCATGACCACGTGGTCAACCGGCGGGTCGATCATCACCGCCACCAGCCGGGGCCGCGGGAAGGAACGGCACTCGGCCACGGCCGCCGGCAACCGGCTCGTCCACGCCGGCCCCTTGGTACGGCCGTTGCGGTCACGGAAATCGGCCGCCCAGCCCGGGACCAACAGCACGCAGCACAAGGCGACGGCGCTTATTGTCGCCACGTTGCTGCGCCGGCCCCCGCCGCGCACGTGGGCGCCACGCCCGTGTTGGCCGGCGGGCCCTGTGTGGCCTCGCCCGGCCGACAGGTGGCCGGCCAGGACCAAGACCAGGCTGATGAGCATGAGCATCGGCGTGGCCGCGTACCGGCCGGCATAACCTACGGACTTGGCCGTTTGCATGTAGGGCCCGGCACCCCGGAGCCAGACGGGCACGGCGAAACACAGGGGGGCCAGCACAGCCACCGTCACGGTCAGGGCCCGCACGCGCCTGTCCCCCAGCTTGAGCCCGGCCACCAAGATGGCCAGAAATATGACACCTCCGACGACCTCGGCCACCGGGCGGTCCCAGCGGACGATAGCGTCTGTGGCCCGCAGGCCGGTCAACCAGCCCAGCCCCACCCGGGCACCGAGGGCGGCCGGTATGGAGGTGACGCCCGTCCTCGAAAACGAGCGCTCACCATGGGCGCCCAGCACCACCGCCAATTGGTAAACGAGCCCAAATGCCAGTCCGACGGACGCGGCATTCTCACGCCAACGGGGCAAAGCGACCGCCCTCACCAACGCCAAGGGCATGAGCAGGCCGACCAGGGGTTCGGAAGCCGCGGCCAGCAGGCACACCACAGCCGCCACCGCCCGGCCTCCGGGACCTGACGGTCGCCACAGCAACGCCCAGAACGCGGCGAAGAAAATCCACCACGGCAGGTTGACGAGGTTGTCGAGCATCTCTACCACGGCCAGCGGTAGCAGGACCATGGAAGCCACTAGGAGGGCCCGCAAAGCGGGCGAGGTGATAAGTCCCCGGGCCATGTGGAACACGAGGCAGGAAACAAGCGCCAGTCCCACCGCACCAGACAGGGCGACGGTCGTGGGGACATCTCTGAGCGGGCCCAGGCCGGTCAACTGGACGGCGAGCCGGGGCACCAGCTGCCCGTAGCCGTTGTAGGAGGCAACCAGAGTGTGCAGGACGGAATGGGCCACCGCCTGGGAGTAAAAGATGACGCCGTCTTCGGCCCAGAGCGTGCCTGTGGCCGGCAAGCCGCTCTGACGGGCGAGGGCCAGGACTACGACCAGGACGAAACCGCCGGTATAGCCGCAGACCAACAGAGGCCAAGGTAACGAGGAACGGCGGGCGGGCGGGAAAAGCGGCTCCGCCCAGGACTGTCTACCCACGGGGCAGGCCTCTACCACAGGAATAGTCGGGGTCGATGTTGGTCGGTCCCCCATTTCCTTCATACCCGAACTGGACCAGCCAGGGGACGCCGTCCGCAAATCCGATCGACGTGGAGCTCAGCGTCGAGGGGTCGCCGGGCACCACCGCCCTTTGGCAGTAGGACTCGGCGCTGTAGGTCCCGTCCGTCTCGCCGTAGGCGCCCGGCACCCAGATGGGCGGGGAACCGGGAGGGACGTAAGAGCCGGTTATCTCGCCCCACTGGTACCAGGTGGAGTAAATCCCCCCGATGTCGCCCGCGGCCTTGATGGCGTCCAGCGCGCCCTGGATTATGGCGGCATTGACCGGTCGGTACCTTTTCTGCGTCGGCCATCGCTCCGCCGTCTCGATGTCCACCCACCAGATTTTCGGGTGCACGCCTTTGGCTTTCACAAAGGCGAGGTCGTCCTCGGCGTAGTTGTAACCCCAGTCGTAACCTTCGCACAGGCTGCTCGTAGCCGAGCACGACGCCTTGGGCCCGGTTGCCTCCGGGGCGGGGTCCCCACCCGGCGCCGGCTGAAGGATGATGTACACCGAAAGGTTCGTGCCCGACCAGGCCGCCTCGGCGGCGAAGCAGGCATTGAACCCGTTGATCTTGCCGTTGTTGACCCCGACCACGACGAAGGCCGGGTCGCCGGGCAGCTTTTGCACCTTGGCCGAGCCCAGGGGCAGGCACTGCGGCCACGACACGTCGTAGCCCGTGTCCCCTGGAGCATAAGGGTGAGCAGGGCTCGTACCGGGGGCTGTGGTCGTCGTGGTCGGCTGGGTCGTGGTGGTGGGCCGGGTCGTAGTGGTGGGCCGGGTCGTAGTGGTGGGCCGGGTCGTAGTGGTGGGCCTGGTCGTAGTCGTGGGCCTGGTCGTAGTGGTGCGCGTCGTTGTCGTGGTCGGCCGGGTGGTCGTGGTCGGCCTCGTCGTGGTCGTGGTCGTGCGCCGGACCGTGGTGGTTGTTGTGGGCCGGGACGTCGTGGTGGTCGTCGAGCTCGTCGGTGGCACGGGAGTGCCGGTGGGCACAACCACAAGCGCCACCACCGGCGCCGTCGACGTCGAGGCCGTGGCACCGCCCCGATGGGGAGCGTCCCCGAAGGGGAAAACGGCGCCATTTTGCGCCGCCAGCCAGTAACCCTTGCCATCAGGGGCCGCCGCCATCACCGCCACCGTGGGAGGCGGCCTCTGTGCCCCGGTGGACCCGTAGAAATGGGCGTCCCCATACGCGAATATGCCGCCGTCCTTGGCGACCAGCCAGTAACCGCCGCCGTCGGGGGTAGCAGCCATCCCGACGATGGGCTGGTTGAGCCGCGCCGACCCGGTGGACCCGAGGAACCGGGCGTCACCAAAGGCGAAGATGCCGCCGTCCTTGGCCACCAGCCAGTAACCGCCGCCGTCGGGGGTAGCAGCCATCGCGACGATGGGCTGGTTGATCGGCTTGGAACCCATGGAGCCGAAGAAGCGGGCATCACCGAAGGCAAAGATGCCGCCGTCCTTGGCCACCAGCCAGTAACCGCCGCCGTCGGGGGTAGCAGCCATCCCGGCGATGGGGCTCTCAAGCCGAACGGCGCCCGAAGAGCCCCAAAACTTGGCGTCACCGAAGGCGAACACGCCTCCGTCAGAGGAGACGAGCCAATAACCGTCCCCGTCCGGCGTGGACGCCGCGCCGACGATGGGACGGTCCAGCTTCTGTCCTGACAGGTCTCCCAGAGCCGGAGCGCCGAAATCGGTCACCGTGCCGTCCGCCCTCACTACCCGATAGGCAGGCGCTGGGACGGCGACCGTTTTCGGCACCGTGGTCGTCGTGGGCCGGGTGGTCGTCGAAGGGCGAGTGGTCGTCGAGGTCCCTGTCGAGGTGGTACCAGCGGGAGCCGTGGTCGCCGTGGTGGTGGTGCCAGTCGCCCCGGCAAGAGGAGCGCCCGCTGTGCCCGGGGGGAAAGCAAGGATGGCGGCTAGAGCCAAACCGGTGCCCAACCTCGAGCGCCACGATGCGCTCGCCTCGTTAGCCGCTTTTTTGGACCTGCATTTTGCCACCACTAAGGCACAGCGCGGCAATCGCCGCTCGGTCAAGCCCTGCCCTCCTCGGGTTTGTCAGATGATGCCCTCGCTCAGTGCATTGCGCACCCAGGGGATTACCTCGTCCAGCATCTCCTCGAGCGGCGTGGTGGCTTCAAAACCCAAAACTTGCTTCGCCTTGTCAACCGAAGGGACCCTCTTGGCGACGTCATGCTCGAACGGAGCGTCGCTCACATAGCGGAACGGTACGTCCGGGCCATGGACCTTGCGCCAGATAATGGCGGCAAGCTCAAGGACCGTGGTCGAGGTTGCTGTGGACAAATTGAAATCCTGGTTCATGGCCGCGTCGTGCTCCATAGCCGTCACGATGCCCCGCGCAAGGTCCCCGCCGTAAGTATAGTGCCTCACCTGGGAGCCGTCGCCCAGAATGTGCAAAGGATCTTGACCGAGAAGGGCCTTTTGCACCAGGTCCGGCACGACGTGGCTCATGGCCAGTTTGACGTTGCCCGAAAGTACTTCTACGTCGCCCAGGGCCCGCCCTTCGCCGACCCCGACGCAGTTGAAGGGCCGCAGGAGGGTGTACGGCAGGGCGTACTGGTCCCAGGCGGCCCGAGCGAAATACTCAACCGCCAACTTCTGAAAACCGTAAGACGACAGCGGCGGCGGCACCTTGTGCTCGTCGCCCTCCACCGATGGCCAGCGGTCGGTCGACTCGAAGACCATCGACGAGCTCAGGTAGGTCACCTTCTTCAGGCGGCCGGCCCGGTGGGCAGCGATGGCGGCGTCCACCGAGGAGGCGATGATCCTCTCATTGGTGGCGAGCAGGTCGTAAGCGTAGGTGTGAAAGTAGGAGATCCCGCCGATCATGGCGGCGCCGGCGATGAAATGGTCGCACCCGGACAGGAGCTCCTCGAGCAGCGTCGCGTCCTGGCAGTCGCCCTCCACAAAGGTGTAACGGGGATGGGCGTCGTACGACTTGCGGACGGCCCCGTACTTGGACAGGTTGTCGACCCCGATCACCTCGTACTCCCGTCGCAGGAGCTCCTCTACTACATAGCCCCCGATGAACCCGGCCGAGCCGCTCACGAGTACCGTCGTCATGATTGTTGATCTCCGTTCTTGTCCATCAATTTGCGGAGGGCCGCCACCGTAAGCTTCGGCCCGAAGGCGAAGCGGTACCAGCGCAGGTATGCCGGCAACCACTTGACCACTTTGAAATGTGACTCCCCGAAAGTCCGGTCGAGCCATATGGTCGGCACCTCGGCCACCGCTAGGCGCAGCCGGCGGGCCTTGGTCACGAGCTCGAGCCCGACCTCGAAGCCCTTGTCGCTGTCAATGCCGACTTCGTCGACGAAGGCGCGGTTGTAAGCCTTGAAGGAGTTGGTCGGGTCCCAGGTGCCCACCCGGGCCAGGATCCTCAACGAGGCTCCGGCACTGCGGGACATCAGCCCCTTGAGGAGGGGCCCTCCGACTTGCTGGCCCCCCTTTGAATAGCGTGATGCCGCAGCTACGACCACGCCCCGTTCGACCAACCGACTGAGCTGGTCGATCTGCTGGGGGTCGTCACAGCCGTCCGCCATCGTGACGACCACCACGTCGGCCACGGCGGCCTCAAAACCGGCGCGTATGGCCCGGGCCGGGCCCGGGCCTTTGTTGTTGAGCACCAGACGTACACGATCGTCTTCCTTGGCATACTTCTCGACCCAGGGCACTGTCGAGTCCTCGCGCGAGTCGCAAACCACGAGGATCTCGCAGGACAGCTTCACCGCCTCACCGATGAGCTCCAATGCGCCGGTGATGGCCTCGCCCTCCTCGCGGGCGGTGACCACCACGGATACTCGCGGCTTCACACCCGCACTCCCTGGCCTCTGATGTCCCAGATGTCGACCACCGGTTTGACCGTGGACAGCTCGGCGTAGCGGCGATGGGGGGCCCCGATAACCAGGAGGTCGGCGCGGTCCATGACCTCGTCCTGGCTCACCAGGGAGGGATCGGTCTTCACGTACGGGTCGGCGCACAGCACGTCGGTCGCCTTAAACCGCAAGATGCGCTTCAGCTTGTAGGCCAGGCTCGAGCGGGCATCGTCGCTCTCACCCTTGAAGGCCATACCCAGGATCCCGATCGTCATGGTGGACAGGTCGTAGCGCCGCGAGAGGCGGTCGACAAGATAGAGCGGGAGGCCCTCGTTGACCATCATGGCGGCGTGGCCGAGCATGAAGTTGTTGTTGTTGAAGGCCGCCAGTTGCATGGTGTCCTTCAGCAGGCAGGGGCCGGCGGCAAAACCGGCGGCGGGCAAGTCGGCCGCCCGGGGGTAATGCTGGGTCACGCCCTGGCGGATCCGCTCGTAATCGAGCCCGAAGTCGTTGGCCATCATGTAGAGCTGGTTGGCCAAGGCGAACTTCAGGTAGCGATAGGCGTTGGTGAAGAGCTTGGCCAGCTCCGCCTCCTCGGGCAGCAGCTCGACCGTCTCGCTGGCCAGGACCTCGAACAACTTGCGCGCCCTCGCCAGCGCCCCCGGGCTCCGGGCGGACACGATCTGGGGCAGCTCGAACAGCTCGGTGAGGGCCTTGCCCTCGGCGATCCGCTCAGGGCAGAACGCCACCTCGATGCCGACGCCGAGCGCGGCCAGGCGGCGCTCCACCAGAGCGGTCACCCCGGGGTAGACGGTGCTGCGCAGGACCAGGAGCTGGCCCTGGTGCAGGTGCGGAGCTAGCGCTTCGACGGCGGCCGGCACGACATGAGGGTCAGGGTTCAGGTGTTCGTCCACTGGCGTGCCGATGACCACCACCACGTTTTCGGCCCGGGCGACGATCTTCGGGTCCGTTGTCGGCTGCAACCGCGAGGCCGCGATCACCCGTTTGAGCACCTCCGGCGCCCCCGGCTCGTCGAAGGGCATGACCCCGGAACTGACCATGTCGACCGCTATGGCGTCGAGGTCGTAGATACCGACATGAAGGCCCCGGTCGGCGAAAGCCAGAGCGAGGGGAAGCCCGACGTGGCCGCAACCTCCCACGACTACGACGTCAAGGTCAAACTCCACTGCATCTCCTAATTTCTTCTGTGGACTTTCTGCGGCTTGGTGGCCGGGAGACAGGACCGGCCCACCGGAACCACGATGTGGCCCCGCACGCGGGGGGCCGGCTAGGGCGGAGCCTAGCAGGGAGGGCTCATAAGGGGGCCCTGGGGGCCGGTGCGTCGGCGTCCTCGAGGCTGCTCACGGAGGGGAACCGGCCACTGGCGACCGGGGTGGGCGCGTCCCGGCCGAACAGCTCGACGACCCAGCCCCAACGCGCCCGCCAAATAGCCCGGCGAGCCGCCAGGCCGGCCTGGTCGTCAGCCGGAGGGTGGACCTTCAGCGACAGGTAGGCGGCACCGCCGACGGGGATGGGCAGCCAGAAATTGACCAGCCGCCAACCGATGACGCCCCAGATGGCGATCGTCCTCGGGGTGCCGAACCCGACGAGGATGCCGCTCACCGTGGCCTCCACCACGCCGAGACCGCCGGGCGTGAGGGGGATGGCGGCAGCGATGTTGGCGACCCCATAGGCGATCACCAATGCCACCGGGTTGACCCAACGGCCGAAGGCGCCCACGAACACGAACAGCGATCCCATGTCGAACAGCCAGTTGGCGCTGGCGAAGGTCACGGACTCGCCGAGCCGGCGCCGGTCCGTGGAGAGCTCCTTCACCCGTTCCACCAACCGGGCGAACAGTCTCGGTAGCGTCTCGGGCTCGAGGAACGGCACCTTGGCGCCGATCGTCCGCACTAGCCTCGCCGCTCGCTCGTCCCCCTTGGTGAACAGCACCACCAGGCCGGCCAGGAAGGCCAGGAGCAGGACGCCGATGATGGCCACAGTCAGATAGGCAGGCTGGAAACCGTACAGCGGGATCGACACGATGAGCCCAAGCAGGAATATGGCGTTGAGCACCACCGCCGAGCCGAGGCCCTGAGTCGCCAGGGCGAAGCCGGCATCGGTCGTGTTGACACCTGAGCGCAACAGGAGGCGGTAGCCGAGCGAGTAACCTACGGCGCTCCCCCCCGGTACGCAATGGCTTAGGGCGAGCGTGGAGAGCTGGATCCTCGACAGCGTGACCAGGCCGGGGTCGGATTCCTTGGGTATGAGGGTACGGGTGAACTGGAAGTAGGAGACCAGGGACAGGATCTCGAGCACCAGCGCGGCTAACGGCAGGAAGGGGTTCGCGTTGGCCAGCACGTGCAGGGCCTCGTGGGTGCCACCGATCTGGGGCACGACGAAGTACTCGATGATGAAGCCGACGATCAGGAGCTCGGCCAGGTGGCGCACGGTGCGCGGTAACCACCGCCGGTGACGGCCCGCCGGCTCGGCTTTCGTCTCCATCTCCGTCTCCGTCTCCGTCTCTAGCGGCGTGCCCGAGGCCAGCCGGTGGGCAAGGGAGCGAAAGGCGCGGCCCCGGTGGGAGAGCGCGTTCTTGGCGTCGGGGGAGACCTCCGCCAGTTCCCCGAAGGTGCGGCCGTCGGACTCGAAGGGGACAAAGACCGGGTCGTAACCAAAGCCGCCCCGCCCGCGGCGCTCCCCGGCTATCCAGCCCTCCACGCTCCCCTCCGCGATGGTCTCCCGCCCGTCGGGCCACATGGCGACCGCCACCGTGACAAACCTCGCCCGACGCTGGTCAGGTCCCACCCGGGGCTTGAGCTCGGACAGCACCTTGTCGACATTGGCCTCGTCGTCGGAGGGCTCCCCGGCGTAACGCGCCGAACGCACCCCGGGTGCGCCGGCCAGGGCTTCCACCTCCATCCCGGTGTCCTCGGCAATGGCTGGAAGGCCCGTGGCCTCGACCAACGCCCGCGCCTTGAGGCGGGCGTTGCCGAGCAGAGTCTCCTCTGTTTCCTCGACCTCCCCGACGCTCGCCGGCCGGTCGACCAGCTCGATCCCGAGGTCGCAGGAGGCGAAAATCTCCCGGATCTCGCGTGCCTTGTTGGGGTTGGTCGTGGCAAGCACGAAGGTCCCCGGCTCAGCCACGGATAGGCGATCCTCGTGGGTCCCGCGCCGGGGGCGGGGTGGCCACTACCTCGGCCTGGGCGGCGAGAAGCCGGCTGATACCGCTCTCGGCGAGGGCGAGCATGACATCCAGCTCTCCCCTGGAGAAAGGAGCACCCTCTGCTGTCCCCTGCACCTCGACCAAGCCGCCCGTGCCCGTCATGACTACGTTCATGTCCACCTCTGCTCCAGCATCCTCTGTGTAGGCGAGGTCAAGCATTGGCGTACCCCCGACGATGCCCACCGACACGGCCGCGCAACCCACCTGCACCGGATGAGCGGAAATTCGACCATCGGCAAGCATACGGGTACAGGCGTCGTGCAGGGCGACCCACGCGCCCACGATGCTGGCTGTGCGCGTCCCTCCGTCGGCTTGGAGGACGTCGCAGTCCAAGGTCACCTGCTGCTCGACCAGGACCGTGAGATCGGTGACGGCCCTGAGGCTACGCCCGATGAGACGCTGGATCTCCTGGGTGCGGCCTGATTGGCGACCGCGGGCGGCTTCTCGTTGGACCCGGTCAGGGGACGAACCGGGGAGCATCGAGTACTCGGCTGTCACCCAGCCCTTACCGGTACCCCTCAGCCATCGTGGGGCCTCCTCGGAAAAAGAGGCGGTGCACAGGACCGCGGTCCTCCCCATCCGGACCAGCACGGAGCCAGGAGCAAACTTGGTGAAGTCCCGCTCCAGCTCGACGGGGCGGAGCTCATCAGGAAGGCGACCGTCCACCCGCAGCGGCCGCGTCACATCCTCCATGTCATATCTCCCATGTCATATCTCCCATGTCTTGCCCACCTCTGCCACCTCGACGGGGCCGCCAAAGGAGGCTTCGGCTTCTTGGCGCGCCTTTTCGCGGTCCCGGCCCGGGCTCAAATGGGTGACAAGGAGCCGCTCAGCACCGGCTTCGGCCGCTGTCGCCCCCGCTTGGCGAGCGCTGAGGTGCTGCACCGTCCCCTCTGACTCCGTAGTCAAGGACGCCTCCACCAATGCCATATTTACGCCCAAGCCCAGACTGCTGAAACGCCAAGCGGCACCGGTGTCGGCCGAATAGCCGAGAGACCTCGGCCCGACCTGCACCCGGGCCGCCAGCGCCTCGACCGGGTGGTCAGTCACCGACCAGGTCCAACGGGCCGGTCCCAGTACTGCGCTGTCCCCGTCACCGACCACCCGCCAGTCGAAAGTGCCGTCCGGCTTCTCGCCGCTCATGAGCTCGCGCAAACCTTGGGGGGCGTAAACCGGCAACCCTCGACGGCCGAAGAAGTAGCGCATAGCGACGTACAGACCCTCGAGATCGCTCCAGTGGTCGGGATGGGCGTGGCTTACGACAACGGCGTCGAGCTCGTCCAGACCTATGTGCAACTGCAGGTTGGCCATTGACCCGGGCCCGGCCTCGAGCCAGGTGGTGAAGTCCCCACAGCGCAGGAGGTAGCCGCTGCACGCCCCGCCGGGCCCCGGGTAGCTCCCGTCTGTGCCGAGCACGGTAAGCGAGAACCCGCCGCCGGCCGGGGGGCCCGCCTCGAGCCCGTTGACCCCGAGCCCGGTGAGTGGGGATGCCTGGTTCATTGCCGCTCTCCTTTGCAGACCAAGGGCGGCCCCCAGTGCTCAGCCTGGTCAAGCTCGGGACCGAAGAGGTGCTGGCCCAATCGGACAAACGCACTGGCCTCACCCGAAGAGATCCACCTTTGCGAGCCTGCCGAGGTGGTCCGGCTCCGAAGACCGGCCTCGGAGAGGATGCCTCTGACCTCGAACGCGGTCTCATCTGCCGAACTGACCAACACGACGTCGGGCCCCATCACCTCACCTATAATGCGTGCCAGGTAAGGGTAATGGGTGCACCCGAGCAGGAGCGAATCCACGCCGGCCGCCCTCACTGGGGCCAATAGACGTTCCACCAGCACCAGGGCGGCGTCGCCGCTCGTTTCACCCCTTTCGACGAGCTCAACCAGCCCCGGGCAGGCGGCGCACGTCAGGTCCACGGGGCGGCCCGTCTGGGTGAGCGACCGGCGCCTTCCCACGGCCCGCTGGTAGGCACCCGAGCCGATCGTGCCCACGGTGCCGATGACCCCGACCCGGCCCGTCTCGGTGACCGACAACAAGGCCCTCACACCGGGGTCGATAACCCCCACCAAAGGGACGTCGAACTGGTAGCGCAGGGTGTCGAGGGCCGCGGCCGTGGCCGTGTTGCAGGCCACCACCACCAGTTTGACAGCGTTCTCTTCTACCAGCTTGTGGGTGATCTGCGAGGCAAACTCCCGCACCTCGTCGAGGCTCCTCGGACCGTAGGGGTAACGAGCTGTGTCGCCGAGGTAAACGAGGTCCTCGCACGGGAGGAGGTCGATCAGCGCCCGGGCCACGGTCAACCCCCCGAAACCGCTGTCGAACATGCCTATGGGCCGGTCGTCCACGTCCCGGCGAGCCTATCGTGGCGGCCCTGGCCGCTCCGTCTACGTCCTCGCCCTCGCCCGGAGGTGGCTAGAAATAGAGCTCGTGGCGGGCACGCTCGACGACATCGTCGAGGGCCCCCGTCCAGACGTCCGTCGAGAGGTACTTCCATCCCCCGTCGGGAGAAACCGTCACGATCGTCCCCTCATCGATCTCCGACGCGCAGCGGGCCACACCCGCCATCGCCGCCCCCGTCGAGAGCCCCGCGAAAATGCCGGCCCCGGCCAGGCGCCGGGCCCACTCGATGCTCTCCTTTGGCCCGACGACCCGGCTGCGGTCGAGCAGCGAGTAACCGTCATTGTCGATGAAGACAGGGGGGACGAAGCCCTCGTCCAGGCTCTTCAGCCCCTCGACGGTCTCCCCCGCGGGGGGCTGGACGGCCCACACGCTGACCGAGGGTTTGCGCTCCTTTAGGAAACGACCGACCCCAATGATGGTGCCCGCCGTGCCCAGCCCGGCCACAAAGTGGGTGACCTCGGGGCAGTCCCGCCAGATCTCCGGCCCCGTGCCCTCGTAGTGGGCCTTCGGGTTGGCCGGGTTGCCGTACTGGAACGAGAACCACCATTCGGGGTGCTCCTCGGCCAGAGCCTGCGCCCGGCGCATGGCCCCGTTGGATCCCTCGGCGGCCGGGGAGACGATTATGTCGGCACCGAAGGCGCGCAACAATTTGGTGCGTTCGACCGAAACGTTCTCGGGGACCACGGCAGTGAACGGGTAGCCCTTGATCTTGGCGATCATGGCCAGCCCGGCGGCCGTGTTGCCCGACGAGGACTCCAGGATGCGCTGCCCCGGCACAAGGCTGCCATTTTTCTCAGCCTCTTCGATCATCGACTTGGCAGCCCGGTCCTTCACCGAGCCGGCGGGGTTCAGGCCCTCCAGCTTTACGAGCACCTGCACCCTGGGGTTCGGGCTGAGCTCGCTCACGTCCACGAGCGGCGTGTTGCCAATGGTGTCCAGCACGCTGTCGTAACGGGCCATGGTTCAGCCCCCGGCCACGGCCGGCATGAGGGTGACCGTGTCGTCGTCACCCACCTTGGCCTCCAGCTTTCCGAGGTAGCGCACGTCGTCGTCGTTCACGAAGACATTGAGGTGCCGGTGCATCTCGCCTTCGGGGGTCAGCAACGAAGGGGCGAGACCGGGGTACCGGCGCACGAGGTCATCGAACACGTCTCGGACGGTCGTCCCCTCGGCCCTGACCGACGCCTCTCCCGAGACGACGGGGCGCAGGATGTTCGGCAAACGTACTTCGACGGGCACGGCATCTCCCTACTGGTTCACGTGGGCCGGGACAAAACCCGACTTCTTCTGTCACCATTGTAGGCATTGCCGGGCTCAAGCCGAAACGACGACCGCTTCCTCCTCCGCCGCGCCGGCGACGACCCTGTAGCTGCGCAGCACGGGCTCGAGGTCGCTCAAGGACACGATCACGTAGTGCCAATCCGGGTCGGGCGCCTGTGCCACATCCGTCGGCGACGGGTAGGCAGGACTGTGGGTGTGCGAATGCCAGACACCTATGAGGCTCAGGCCGGCGGCGTCCGCCGCCCGGTCGGCGTGCAGGAGGTCCCGAGGCTCGACGGTATAGACGCGTGCCGAGCGGGCGGCGTTGGCCGCCGGGTACACCTCGCACACCTCCCCGTCCCGTCCCGCCAGCAGCCCGCACGCCTCCAGGGGCAGGCCGTCAAGGCAATGGGCGACGATCCGGTCCCACAGGTCCCGGGGCACGATCAGCACGCTGATGAAGCTACCGTTCCTAACCAGTGAGCAGGAGTGAGCCCTGCGCACCGGGCGGCGCCGAACGGTCTTGGACCGCCTGGTCCCTGGCACTTCTGGTCGGCATTGTGGTCTTACTG
>PMWT01000242.1 GCA_003166025.1 Acidimicrobiaceae bacterium
CCACACCGCCGCCTATCGGATGGAAATCAGCGATGTTGCGGCAACTGCATCACTCGACATGGTCCGCGATCAAGGTCCTATAAGGGATTTAGGTTTCTCAGCCGTATCTTCGGCGGGGTGACGGCGCCGGGTCGAGCGGCTCTTTGTTCGAGTTGAGTGAGCTTGTTCTCGGCGCCGGCCAGGCTGACCTCCAAGCCCTCGACTTCGCCGAACCATCCCTCGTGTGTGGCTTCTGAGATCCGGGCGACGATGTTGTCGCGGATCTCGACCAGTCGTCCTCGCTGCGACGGGTCGGGCCAGAGCAGTGCGCAGCGGACGCAGGCATGTTCGTGGATGCAGGGCGTGGCGAACGCTCTGCCACATGTGCCGACCGAGACCTTGCGCCTCTCGAAATGGCCGAAAAAGGCTTGCCATTCCTCGTCGGTCGGGCTGCGGTACTCGTCGCTGGGGCGAAGCGCGCGCCGGCGGGCCAAGAAAGCGAGGTGCGCCTGTAACGCCTCGTCGGGATAGACGGCCTTGTAGCCCATGGTCACGTTCAGGTCGTGGTGGCCGGCTATCACCTGGGCGATGTGAGGAGGCAGGCCGTTCATCACGACGTCGGTTATGAACATCCGCCTGAAGTCGTGCGGCGTGAAGTGCACCGGGTGGCCGTCGACGCCCACCAACCCCGTTCGGGCGATGGCATCGTTGATCAGCGTGTTCACGAAAGGGATGTTGAACTCTTTGTGCTCTGGTCCGACCCGGTGCTGGAACAGCAGCGGCGATGGCGGCAACCAGGCCCGCTCGTGGTAGTCCCAGGCCCGGACCATGCGCACCGTCCCGTCGGGGCCGCGTACCCGGCGGATGACCTCGCTCAAGACTTGGGCGAGGTCGGGGCTCACGACCAAGAGCCGCTCGGAGTCGGTCTTGGACGGGGCGACTTGGAGGAGAGGGACGACCTCGCCGGTGGTGGGGAGACGGTACTTGACCAAGCTGTAATGGCTCAGTTCGAGCAGCTCTTCGACCCGCAGCCCTGTGAAGCGGAAAACCTCTATGACCGCCCAGGCCCAAAATGCATGCTCTTCTTCGCGGTCCAGCAATTTCGGTTTGCCGCTGACCTGGTCCTGCGCCCAGACGTTGCCCTCGATGCGGGGCCGGAGCAGGCTGGCGCGGACAAAGCTCTGGCCGGCAGCACTGAAGGCTTCCCCGGGCGAAGCCAGCCGGCCAGCAGCCAATATGTCGGCGGCATCGTTGCGCCAGCGTTGTGTGCTCCGCACGAGCTGGGGTAGCAGGGGCAGGCGCTCGCGGGTCCTGGCGTCCATGCGTGCCTTGCGCTGGCGGACGAACTTGCGCCGGCTGAGCTCGTGCTGGCGGATAGGGCACGGTTCCACCCACGGTCCCCATCGGGCCGGGTCCTCCAAGGCCCATTCGGCCAGGTCGAGATAGAAAGCCCGCACAGTGTAAAGGACATCTAGGTAATTGAGCCTCTCGTCGCTCGCACCCGAGGCGGTGCGAGCGACGACCTTCTTGGTCCGCAGGCGCCCTTTCCAGGCGCTGGCGACCTCGGGTGTAAGCCTCAGCCTGTCGATGCCCGGGTGGTGAGCTTCGAGGTCGGACCAAAAACACCTCACCAGCGAATAGCAAAGCGAGACCACGGTGCCGTAGTCGACCGATGGTTGACGTTCTTTCAGGTAAGCAACCAACAGGTCGCGCATCGGCCGGCAAGCAATTGGGTAACGGTCGACGAGCTCTTCGACGCTGAGCTTGCCCGTGCGCCGCAGCGACCTCCAGGCCGGGACTTCGGCCCCGAAGATGCCCATCTCCCGGAACACCTTGAAAGTTGCCGGCCGAGAACGGGGGTCGGCTTTCAAGTGGTCTTCAGCATCGAACAGCTCCACGACGTCACCCACGGTGATGTCTGCGAGCCGGCCGCCTTTGGCGGCAATGATGACGGCGCAACGCAAAGATATGTGGCCTTCGTCCACCGGGGTCACCGCCGGGTCAGCCTCACAGGCCAGGCGCAGGCCCGCGAAACCATCCCGGTCGCGGTCGCGGACCTTGTCAAAACCAAGCCTGTGGCCCTTCCCCCCCGTCAGCAGCCAAGCGATCGAGGGACGGACGACCCCGGCGCCGAGCAGGGCTTCTAGGGCAATGGCCAGGTACCTGGCCCGGGCCCTGGCCAGGCCGTGGCGCTCGAGCCACTCGGCCGGGCCGGCGGCCCAGTCCCTGCCGGCGGCGTCGGCCCCACTGGCCAGCCAACGCTCCTGCCAGGTATGGCCCGACTGGTCTTCTAGCCAGTCGAGCAGGAACTGGAGGCCCCTGCGCTTGCTGTCGTAGCGCGTGGCGTCAAAGCCGTGCGAGGCGACCAGCTCGCACACCTCTGCTCGGCTAAGTAGGGTCTCGGGCCAAACTTCGTCGAGCGGACGGGGTGGGAACTGCGCCAGCATCCCAGCCTTTAGCTGCGCCGGCAGGGGCCGTGCTGCCCGTTCGGGCGCCCCGGCGCTTTGGACCGGGCTGGTGCTGAGCAGGCTCACCTGGTGGGCCTCCCGAACAGCACGTCGAGGGCTTGTTGGTCATAGCTCGGGGCCGGAGCCGGGACCGGGCGCTCGGCGGTGCGCCGGACCTGGTCGGCGTGATGAGCCAGCACGCGGCGAATGACGTCCTCCTTGCGGGGGGTCAAGTACACCTGGGTCGTGGAGAGCTGAGCGTGGCCGAGCACCCAGGCGACGTCGGTCAGGGGAAGCTCAGGGTCCTCGGCCATCCTGTAGGCGGCAGTGTGGCGGAGCGCGTGCAGCGTCGCCGAGCTGCCCGCGAGGCGGTTCGCCCGCTCGAACATACGGTGGGCGGCTTGATAGTTGAGGGGGCGGAAAGGACGCCGCAGCGTCCACCACAACGGTTGGCGGCGTCCTTTTGGCACTAGGTCCTCGACTTCGACCTGGTAGAGGCGTAGCCACACGAAAGCGTCGACCGAGGCCGGGAGCTCTTGGGCCGCCCGGGTCCCCTTGCGTACGACAGTTACCAACTGGCGGCCCGGGTCGACGCCGCCCTGGCTGACCGAGAGCAGCTCAGAAGCCCTGGCGCCGGTCGAGACGTAAAAAGCGACGAGCGCTCGGTCCCGGTTCGAAGCCAAGCGGGCGAAGATCTCGTTGAAGACCTCGTCAGGGACCGCCCGGGGCACCCTGGCCGGTACCCGCGGCCGGTAGAGCCCGGCCCGGGCGCCAATGTGGGCCTCCATCGGGTTGTGGTGGGCGTTGGCCCGGCCGGCTCGCCGGGACCGGTCCAGGGGGAAGGGGTTCATGATGGGCCCGGTGGCCGCCTCACGGTGGTACTCGTAAAAACTACGCAGCACGGTCTCGCTATGGGCGCGCACAGATGGTGCATAACTGTCTTCCCCCAACAGGGTTGGGAGACCTTCGGCGCCGGCCTGGCCCTGTTTGCGCCAGTGCAGCCGCAGCGGCTTGCCGCCGACCTGCAACGAGAGACAGAAATCCCGTGCCTCTTCTCGTGTAGCCCTGTCCCAAACGACGCCGAGCGCCCAGAGGAAGCGGAACCAGCGCAGCAGGTCCATCCCGTAGGAGCGAAGAGTGGCCTCCGAACGCCCCGATGCCAGGAGGTCGGCAAAGAAGGCCGACACGCCCGCCACCGCCTCACCGCCGGGGCTCAACAACCGGTACGGCTCGAACACGTCTCCTGTTGCGAGCAGTCGGCCCACTTGGGGCACCGCCGTCTTTGCGAAATCCCAGGGCCCAAAGTCGTTCCTCATGGCCTGTGTTGTCTAGCAGGATGTCGAACAAAAGTGGTGGATTACCAGGAGCTATACAAGAGATAGTTAAGTCAATAGATGGTCGTGGGGCCCGGGGTCGCCGGCGCGGGTGGTGGCGTGGCGGGCGTGGGCGTAGACGAGGCCCTTGGTCGCCGTCGGGACCGCGGCCACGCCTCTGCGTCCCCCGCGCTCTTTGGTGATGCCGTCCAGGTAGGCGAGCGTCGCGTCGCGCTCGGCGTCCATGATGGCGTGCATGTCCTCGGCCCGGCCGATCACCCCGAGCTCGGCGACGGACTTGTGCGCCGCGATCACCAGCTCCATGCCGGGGCGCTTGGCCGAGACGAGGCGCGCCCCGCTGCTCGGGTGGGTCGCCCCGCCGGGGCCGTAGATGGCGTCGTAGGCAGCGCCCTCGACCGCGCCGGACAGCCCGAGCGAGCTGGCGCCCGAGCCGCCCCAGGCGAGGGGGGTCTCGCCCCGGGAGGCGTAGTAACTGAGGGCGGCGCCGGGGTGGTCGTCACCGCGGCCGATGACCGTGTCGCGGTGGTAGGCGACCGACTCCGCCCCCATCATCCGCATCCA
>PMWT01000210.1 GCA_003166025.1 Acidimicrobiaceae bacterium
TCAAATGCGCTAAACAAGTACCGCTTTGCTCGGTGCGGCAAATTGCGGTGAAATTGCCCGTACGGCAGACGTCCTGGTTGTTGCGCCCGATATACCCGGAACGGCAACGACCACCATGGTGGCCATACTTGCGACAGTCAGCAATCGGAGCCCTACGTGCTTCTTTTCTCTCGTCACGTTGCGCACTTTCCCAGTGCCTCCTTATAGTTGGTAACGGCTCTCTGTTTTTCGGTTTGCCCCGACTTGCCCGGCCGGTCCTCTGTGTGTTGGGACTTTACGCAACGGAGCTCGTCAGAGCTTGGACGGGTACTATCGGGAGGCGGGACCATGTGCGGTGCCGCCGCCTTTCAAAAGCGGCGAGGGGCCCTTTGGAGTTGAGTGGCGGCCCAACTCAAGTCCAGACCGAGCCGGTGCCGACCCTGGGGAGGGTAAGCACGCTGGCCTGAAAAAAACCGGCCTCTGATGGTCCCACATATTGCTGCCCCCCTACGCCGAACTGGCCGGTCGTCCCCCCCATCAATAACTAACGCGCAGGAACTAATCGGACTGTAGGTCCTCAGCCAGGGGTTGTCAAGGCCGCCCTGGGCCGCCGTTAGCCGAACGGCGCCTCGGGCCGGTCCCGAACGGGCAGGCCGTCAGGTAGAAGGGTATGGAAGACCATGGCGGCCGCTCCCATGGCATTGGCAATCTCTCCTATATCACTGACGCTGACCGCCGTCGGAGCGATCCGTCTGCGGAAGGCACGGTGCTCTATGTGGTCGCGAATGATCGGGACGAACACCTCTTCGACTTCATCGAGGTGTTCTCCGCCCAAAACCACCTCGTCGACGTCCACGACGTTGAGAACGCTTACCAGAGCCGCAGCCATCTTCTCGGCTGCGCTGGTAACGAGGGCGGCGACCTCCGGCGTCGTGCGGGCCGCGGTCATCATCTCGGTCAAAGTGCGGAACCGGCCGTAGGGGGCGGCGTCTCGTAGCAGCGCCCTCACCGAGGCCTCCGTTTCGAGGCAGCCCACGTTGCCGCACTCGCACGTGCGGCCGCCAGGGTTGACGACGATGTGCCCGATCTCGATGGCGTTGCCAGTCGTTCCCCGGTAGACGTCATCGCCGATGACGAGGCCCCCTCCGATCCCGATGCCCCAATAGCAATAGAGGTAGGGCCGGTGGCCGTGAGGCAGCCGCCAGGCGATCCCGATGGCTGCCGCTGTCGCCGCGTTGTCGATCAGGACAGGAAGGTCGAAGGCTCGGCCGAGCTCCTTGGCGACGTCGACGTGCTCCCAACTCGGGAAGTTGGGCGGCCCGACGATCGTGCCGGTCGTGACGTCGAGCGGCCCGGGAGCGGCCACCCCGACGCCGCAGAGCCTGTCACGGCGAGCCGACCACTCGGGAGCTCTGAGAAGGCTGCGTATGTCCTGTTCCAGCAGGCGAAGGGTGTTCTCCGCCGTTTCGCCCTCGGCCAGGTGCCTTGACATCTGCCATCTGATGTTGCCGCCCAGGTCGAGGGCGACGCCGCTCAGGTAGTCGCGCTCGAGGCCGAAGCCCAGCGAAAAGGCTCCTGAAGGGCGCACCCGTAGGCCGATTGGTGACGCCCCTGGCCCTTTGGAGCGAGCGATCTCGGTCTCCTCGACGAGGCCGGAGCCCAGCAAGGTCCGCGCCACGCGCCCCACTGATTGGCCCGACAACCCCGTCAGTTCGGCCAGCTGCGTTCGCGAGATGGCGACGTTGGTGCTAATGGCCCGGAAGATGATCCGCTCGTGCTGTCGCCGCAGCCTCATCTGAGGCGACAGTGGGCGCTCCTCAGCTGACCATGAGGGCACTTTGGCTACCATCGCTAGCGTTACGTTGTCTGTCTACGAGGCTCCGCAACGCGACGCAACAGCTGGCGTAGCTGCCGAGAAGCGCGCCCAGCTCGGCGGGTAGGACCCTGCACCCCGCCACCAGCTGGGGATGGGCCTCAGCCAGTAGGGCCCGCTCCGCTCCGTCGCGCAGGAGATCATTGGCATATACGTAGATCCCCCCGATAACCACGACCTGGGGCGCTAGAGCGTCCACCAGCAGGGCTACGCCTTGCCCGAGCCGGTCGGCCGCCTGGGCGAACACCTCCCTGGCCACCGGGTCGCCATCGCGCGCCCGGTTCGCGACGACGAGAGCCGAGATCCCCTCCCGGGCGTCCTGTCCGCTCAGCTCCCGGTACCACTCAACTATGCCGCTCCCACTGCAGAAGGCCTCAAAGCTGCCGCTCTTCCCGTACCGGGCCGGCCCGACGTCGCGCCCGATGCGCCAATGCCCGACCTCTCCGGCCAAGCCGCCGCTTCCCCCGTAGGGCGAGCCGTTGAGGATCAGCCCGGCGCCGAGCCCGGTCCCGAAGGTGAGGAACACGAGGTCACGACAGCCGCGGCCGGCTCCGAAGGCCCACTCAGCGGAGGCGCTCGCATTGGCATCGTTCTCCAGCGCGCAAGGGCGCCCGAAGGTCTTCTCGAACCGAGAGCCGATGGCGATGTCGTCCCAACCGGGGAGGTTGGGGGGGGACTGGATGACCCCGTTCGCCGCGTCCAGTGGGCCGCCGCAGCTCACACCGATGACTGCGGGGAGCTCGACATCGGACAACAAGCCGGCTAACCTCTCCTCGACCTCTGCCAGGGTAGCCTCCGGCCCCCTTTTGACTTTGGTCGCGAACTGCCGACGGGCGATGAGGTGAAATTGCGCGCCGCTCACTTCGGCCAGGTTCACAGAGCACTGTGTGCCCCCGATATCCACCCCGGCAATGAGGAACTTGCTACCAAAGACCCATTCCCGCGGCAACTCAAAAGTTACGCGAGACTCGGTAGCGCGCCCCACGTCGAGCTTCCCCTTCTCGCCCGAACGCCCGGGCAACCAGCCACGCTAAATAACTAACGTGAAGGAACTAATCTACCGAAGGCCGGGACAGATGTCAAAGGCTTCCTGTCTGGGTGCCCGGCGAACGTCGGGCCGAGGGGGTCGGCCGAGGTACCGAGGTGGTGTTGGCGACGAAAGTTGCCCAAGCCAGAGGACCAACTTACGGAGAGGCAACAAACTAGCATGCCAGACGTCTAGGAGGGATGCGAGTGGCCGAACCGGTCTCGGCACACGCCCGTCGTCTCTGTTAGTGGTTTCCGCACCCGCCTGAGCAGGTCCTTTGCGAGGGGCTTACCGCCTGAGTCTTCAGAGTCACCCTCGACATCCCGCAACCAAGATTTCGCACCGGCACGGCCGCGGGTGTGAGCGAGGGTCTGGTAACGGTGCCGCGGGCGCCCGGTTTACACCGGCCGCAGCGCCGTTCTTGGTGCACGGGCACGGGCGCCAGCAGTGCCAATATGGCTCCGATCAGCAAGATCGGAGCTCGTTATCCGGCACCACAAATATGCATGTGCGTCATAAAATCGAAAAGCCTTTAGGTTACGGAGCAGGCGCCGCGGTGGCCATCCGCAGCCTCCCGTCCGCACCGATGGAAAGGGCCAACGGGTCTGAGATCTCCCCGATGAAGCCCCCGCGTACCCGGCGTTGCCAAACGAGAGCGTGAACCACGCGTCCGAACGCTCCGTCATCACG
>PMWT01000027.1 GCA_003166025.1 Acidimicrobiaceae bacterium
GATGAGCACGAAGGCGACACGATGGATGAGCATCGCTTCGTGAACATGCTGTCGCCCTCGTGGTCATTGCGGTGACGTTTGTGGTCAGGCTCAGGCGAGCAGCTGGCGGAGACGCTCCGCCAGTGAACTTGCGTTGCTGCGACTGAGGCCGATAGCTATTACCAAGGAACGCTCACCTTTTCGGACGCGCACCAGATAAGCCGCCGCCGCCGGCCTGTCCCACGAGCTGGCCGAGCCGTGGTCGACCTCGACCGTGACTTGGCCCGGGGTCACTCCGCGGTGACTTCGGTGACCGCAGCCCGAGCGGAGGACTCGTCGACGATCGCNNTCCGAGAACAAGGTGTCGGCCCGGCCCTATTGACTGAACTACCGACCAAGTATCACCTGGTCGTCGGGGTGCTGTGTGGCAGGGTCCCAGTCCATGGTCAGCGAGGAGAACCCTGCAGGGGATCTGGCGTCGTTTGTGCTCCAACAGGTTGGGGCGCTCAAGGAGACAGGAGACCTGTGGGAGCCGTTCCAACTGCTTGATTACGACGGCGCGGTCGTGCAGCCGGTCAGCGACTACTTGAAGGACCTGCAGGCCGCCGGGCGGCGGGCGGCAACCCAACGCTCGTATGGCATGGACCTGTTGCGTTGGTTCCGGTTCTTGTGGACGATCGGGGTGCCTTGGGACAAGGCGACTCGGAGCAAGGCTCGGGACTTCTCCCGTTGGTTGCAGATCGCTGATAAGCCGGTCCGGTCGCACTGGCGGCTCGGGGGCGACCATCCTCCTACATCCGCAGCTTCTCCCGCGGCTCGAGTAGGGCCGAACCCAGTGACGGGGAAGGTGGCGCCGGGCAGAAAGTACGGGACGGCGACTAGGGCGCACAGCGAGACAGTGTTGCGCCACTTCTACGACTTCCATCTCGAGGTCGGAACGGGGCCGATGGTGAACCCGTTCCCGCTGGCCCGAGGCCGGCAGGGTGGACGTCCGGGTGCTCACCACAACCCGATGGACCCGCATACCAAGCACCCCTCTGGGTTGTTCCGACCGCGTCTCGTCCGGCGGATCCAGCGGAACATTCCCGACGACAAGTTCAACGAACTGTTTGCCGGGCTCTCGTGCCACCGTGACCGGGCGCTGGTTGCCTTTTGGATTTCGACGGGCGCTCGGGCGTCCGAGCTGCTGGGTGCTATGCGAGCCGACGCCGATCCCGGTCGACAACTGATCAGCGTTGTCCGCAAGGGGTCCCGGGTGTTGCAGCAGGTCCCGGCATCGCCCGATGCGTTCGTGTGGCTGCGGCTCTACCAGGCCGAGATGGACGGTCTGGCCTCGACCGGGGCCGAGGCGCCACTGTGGTTGACGCTTCGTCGTCCGTTCCGGGCCTTGAACTATCACGCCGCCCGGGCGATGTTCGCACGAGCGAACGCCATCTTGGGCGCGAACTGGACCCTGCACGACCTTCGCCACAGCGCCGCCTATCGAATGGCCCGCGACCCCGACATGCCGCTGACCGACGTGCAGTGGGTCCTAGGCCATGCGCACCTGTCCACCACCCAGCTTTACGTGACCGCTCCGCTCGAGGATGTGGTCGAAACCGTTCTCGCCCACCATCGGCGCCAACATGACCAACGCCTTCAGCCCGGCACGCGCCAGCCGTCGTCGGGTTACCGGCCGGAGACCCTGGACGTCTTGTTCGGAAGGAAAGCGGAACAGTGACATCGAATGCCGTGTTGCCGGTCAGGTCGGCCAGTGGGGGCCAGCTCGCCGCCCAAGTGCCCGCTCTGCGCCGACGGTTCCCAGCGCGCTCTGTGCCCGAACGCTGGGCGGCCACTTGCGAGGACCAACAGACAATCCTTGCCCGGCTGTTGGCGCCACCGTTCCGACTGGACAGGCCGTCTGCTCAACATCAGCGCAGGTTCGGGCTGACCAGGGTGCTCGAGTGGCTCGAGGCCCAGCCGGGGCGGTCGTGGCAGGAGCGCTGGGCGGCCAGCGGAGCCGGGGTGGACGGCAGAACGGACTGGAGGCACTTTCCTTTCGAGTGGTTGAAACGCACCGGCCGCATCCACCCGAGCGCCACAACGGGTTACCAGACCTTCGGTGCCGGCTTGGCCTTGCTGATCTGCGGGGACATCATTCGCCCCGACATCGCCTGGCTGCTGCGGAGCTACTCACCGACCCACTCACTGGCCGCCGAGATGGCCCGGGTACGCGATCCCGATGGTTTCGCCATGCTGCATGCGCTCACCCAGAAGAGCAGCTCGGGCAAGCTCACCAGCAGAGGCGGCATTGTCACGATCGCTTACATCCTCGCGGCCAAAGGCGGGTCGGTCCGAGACGTCACTGTCGGGGACTGCCTGGAGCTCGTCCAGATCAGCGCTGCCGAATACGAAAACTACGGCAGGGCCGGCAAAGGCCCGTACTTCTACACACTTTTGCACACCATGGGCGTCTTCCCGCCAGACGCACCCTCGACGGCGCGCATGTTCAGCCCCATCTACCAGGTCGGGATGTACCAGGGCCAGCTCACCCCCGAGCAACTCATCGACCGTTACGACCTGGGCTGCCGCCCCGTCCGCGACCTGCTCGTCGATTACGTGTGTGAACGCCAGCCCGGAGTCGACTTCAACACCTTGGAGACCATCGCAAGAAACCTCGGTCTGCTGTTCTGGAAGGACCTGGAGAACCATCACCAGGGCATCACCTCGCTACGTCTTGGCCCCGACGTTGCCACCGCGTGGAAGCAGCGGATCCAGACCACTATCCGCCAGACACGGTCAAGTCGTGAGATCCCCGAGGCGAGGCGCCGCAAGGACGTGGCCAGCTGCCTCAACACGGTGCGGGCCTTCTACTTGGACATCGCCCAATGGGCCGCCGAGGACCCGACGCGATGGGCACGATGGGCGGTCCCCTGCCCCATCCGAGCCGACGACATCCGGTCCCGCAAGGAACGCGGCCACCGCAAGTCCCGAATGGACCAGCGGACCCGGGAACGCATCCCCGCCCTGCCTACCCTGATCGCCAACATAGAACGGGCTAGGAGGGACGCGGCCGAGCTGCTTGAGGCCGCCCGGAAGTGCCCTCCCGGTGACGAATTCACTGCCGCTGGACAGGGGCTGCACCGCCCGGTGATGACCGCCCCCACACCCCGGATCTGGGCAGAGGAGCCTGCGACGGGCAAACGGCGAGATTTGACCCGAGAAGAAGACCGCGCGTTCTGGGCTTGGGCCGCCGCGCAAGTCCTTCAAGAAACGGGCATCCGAGTGGAAGAGCTCACCGAGCTGTCCCACCACAGCCTGGTCGAGTACAAGCTGCCGACGACCGGCGAAACGATCCCGCTGCTCCAGATCGCCCCGTCCAAGACCGACGAAGAACGGCTGATGGTCGTCAGCCCCACCCTGGCCGAGGTTCTTAGCACCATCTTGCGCCGCATCCGAGACGACAACGGCGCAGTCCCCCTCGTCGTCGCCTACGACATTCACGAACGCACATGGAACCCGCCCACGCCGCTGCTGTTCCAACACCGCGTGGGCATGGAGAACATGGCCTTCGGCACTGCCGCTATCAGGAAGCTGATCCAGTCCGCCCTAACCAGCAGCGGTCTCACCGATGCCGCCGGGACGCCGCTCTACTTCGTGCCCCACGACTTCCGGCGGATCTTTGTCACCGAAGCCATCCTCAACGGCATGCCACCCCATATCGCCCAGCTGATCTGTGGCCACCACGACATCAACACCACCCTCGGCTACAAGGCGATCTATCCCGAGGAGGTCATCAACAACCACCGGGCCTTCATCGCCCGACGACGCGCCCTGCGCCCCTCGGAGGAGTACCGCACCCCGACCGATGAGGAATGGGAGGAGTTCCTCGGGCATTTCGAACGGCGCAAGGTCGCGCTCGGCGACTGCGGCCGCGCTTACGCGACCCCTTGCATCCACGAGCACAGCTGCCTGCGGTGCCCACTCCTCCGGCCCGACCCGGCCCAACGACCCCGCATCATCGAAATCCGCAGGAACCTGGGTGACCGGATCGTCGAGGCTCAGCGCAACAGTTGGACCGGCGAAGTCGAAGGGCTGAAGGTCAGCCTGGCCGCCGCGGACGCCAAGATCACCCAGCTCGACGGGCTCGCCGCCCGCCACCGAGCCTCCATCCACGATGGCGTTCCCAGCTTTCCCGAAGTTGCCGGCCGCACCGTCACGGCCACCCCCGACCCTGCCAACCCGACCAAGGAGCCCTCATGACCCCCGCCGTGACCGACAGCCTCCTCCACGAGCTCGTCACCGGCTCCCACGCCGAAGGAACGACCTGCCTTGCTGTCGCCGCCGCTATCGAACACCACGACTGCACCCTGCTCGTCGCGTCGGCCTACGACGACTTCGAGCCCGTCTGGCAGCTCCCCAGCGATCTGGTGCTCCCCGGTGAAACGCTCATCCTTGGTTTGTACCGAGCGGTCAGCGTCGCCACGGGCCTCGACATCATCGACGTGACTGGCTACCTCGGCCACCACGACCGTCTCATAAACGACGAGGTCGTCCGAACCTTCGTGTTCACCGTGACTGCCGACGACCCCGACCGGTTATGTCGCCGGGCGAACATCAGCCATCGCTGGACCAGCGACCCGGTCACCGCATGCGACATCTTCAGTGAAAACCACCTCAGCGGCACAGCCCTCCTCGCGGCTGGCCTCATAAGTGCAACCCCCATGGAGCAACTGTCGGCCGCTCTACGAGCGAACGCAAAGGGTCTGCTCTGCACGGAGGCAGCCATCGAGCTGTTGCTCGAGCAGCCCTGGCTCCACCGGCGAGACTTCGTTGACAACTTCGTCAGCGGCCCTGGCGGCACTGGCCCACACAACGGCCAAGAACCGACCGGCTCCTTTGATGCCGTTTTTGTGGACTGGGCTGGAGCGCTAGCCGCGCTCGACAGCGGCCGATTGCCATGCTCGAGCACTGAAGGTCAGATGCTGCGGATTGCTGCCGGCCTCGCTGAAGGGATCCCGATCGATCTCCGCCACGTGCTCATCGGCCTTGACGCCACGAACATCAGGCTGGTCTCGCAGACCATCTACCATGCCACCGGTCACCGTCCATGACCACCCGACCAATACGACAACTACCCTCACGCAAGTTCAGAGAACCCGGCGATCTTTAGGTGATGGGCGACATAATCGGCCGTCTCGGCCGGCTCCATCCCGGTCATCGAGTAGCGCAACGCCACCCGCTGGTCGAGGGCGGCAAAAGCGCCAAGACGGATACGCCGCCGCAAGGTCGGCTGTCCGACCAGTACGCAGGCGAACGGTGCGTGGTTGTCCATTTGGGAATTGGTGAGCAGCCTCAAGCCTTCGAGCTGGTCGGCGTCCAGCATGTGCGCCTCGTCCAATATGAGGACGACTTTTCGGCCTCGTTCGTGCTCTTCGGTGGCCAAGGCATCTTGGGCCTGGGGGATGAGCGAGGCCCGGTGGAACCGGGGCACGCCCCCGAGCGCCGAGACGATCGTCGAGTACAAGCCCCGCACCCCGACCGAGGGGTTGCCCAGGTAGATGACGGTGTGACGGCTGGCGTCGATGCCGGCCAGGGCAGCCCGCACGGCGACGGTTTTGCCGGCGCCGACCTCACCGGTGAGCACTCCCAGTGCTTGCTCGTCGATGCACCAGGCCACCCGGGCGACGGCCTCGGCATGGGAGCGGTGGGAGTGCAGCATGGAGGGGGCGAGGTCTTTGGCGAAGGGCATACGGGTAAAGCCCCAGTGCGCCCGGAGGCGGTCAATGGTCATGGCTATATCTCCTCGGTCTCGTTTGTATGTGCGGACTTTTGGTCGGTGGTGCTCTCTGGCTCGCCCGCCCCCGGCAGTGTCAATTGGGCGTAGTTGATGGCCCGGGCCAGCTCGGCGTCACGGCGGCTCGCCAACAGGCCGAGGTAGTCGATGCCGGTGGGCGCGGGAGCGGGGGCGGCCTCGGCCCGGGCCTGGGGGTGGGAGTGGCGGCCGATAACCACCGGGAGCCCTTGGCCCATGGGCCGGCCCTGAAAGCGGACCTCGACGGCCTCCATGGCGAAGGGATCGAAGACGATTTCGACGCGCGAGCCCACCAGGGCGGCGTCGACCTCAAAGGTGTTGCCGTGCAGGGAGACCGTGGCCACCTTGGTCACCGTGCGGGCCTCGGACCACAAGAACGCCTCGTGCAGTGCCGCCGGGCTCGGCAACGCCGGGGCGCCGCCGGCGAGGAGGCGCTCGATGGGGGCCTCGCCCGTTTCGGAGTGGGCACGGCGGTGGTAGACGGTCTCGACCCAGGCGCTGAACAGCCGGTTGAGCTCGGCCAAGTTGGCCGGGGGCCGGGCTTCGACCTCGACTAGGAACTGGGCCCGCACCGTCTCGAAGAACCGCTCGATCTTGCCCCGGCCTTGGGGTCGTCCGGGCTTGGAGTGC
>PMWT01000188.1 GCA_003166025.1 Acidimicrobiaceae bacterium
GGCTTATAGGTGATGTCGTAGCGGACAGCACCGTTGGTGGCTTGGGCGGCGACGTCACCGCCCCGGTAGGGCCAGCTCACTAAGCAAGACAACCGGTACCGGCCAAACGGGCGGTTAGCGTACTTGGCCAGTGCGGCCGGGAGCTTTATCTCCAGCCAGTCTTCGAGGGGGTGCCAGCGGATGGTCTCGTTGCCCCAGGTTTTGTCGGCTTCACCGTCAGCAGTGATGAACCAACGCGACGCATCCCACTCCGTTCGCCACTGGGCGAGAGCCTGGTCGGCAGCGTCGAGATGATGCCGGTTCCTGGCGAGGCGTTTACTTGAGCACCATCTCGTCGTTGTCATTGACGGCCAGCCTGGTCCGCACCCGAGCCCCAGAAGGCGAGGCGACGACGAAGGGCCCCGGGACTTCTCGTAGGCGCTTGCCCCGATGGCTCACGGCTTGGGCCCGGTCCCGGGCGAAGGCCCGCGCCTGATGTCAGTTCTGCTGTCGAGATCATGAGGACGAAAAACACTGGTCGCCACTAGCAACAACTTTGCCAGGCGAGTGGGACGATAACCCCCCTCTGGCGCACCGGCACTTCCTATTGATCACCAGGGCGTACTATCGCTCAGTGCTCGGGGAACAGTTGCGAACCCTGATGGCCCTATGAGCGCTAAGCCTGCCGCGGCCAGGGGCCTGGTGGCCCAGAACCGCCGCGCCCGGCACGAATACGACATCCTCGAGACTTATGAGGCAGGGATCGTCCTGGTCGGAAGCGAGGTCAAGTCGTTCCGGGAGGGCCGGGTACAGCTCCGGGACGCGTTCGCCCGTACCCAGGACGGCGACATCTGGCTTCACGGGATGCACGTGTCGCCCTATGGCTATGCGACCTCGTTCGGAATGTTCGACCCCGACCGGTCCCGCAAGCTTCTCCTGCACCGTCGTGAGATAGACGAACTTGCCCGCAAGACCCAGAAGGGGCCCCTGACCCTCGTCCCCCTGTCGGCCTACTTCAAAGAAGGCCGGGCCAAGATCGAGCTCGCTCTGGCGCGCGGCCGCCGCGAGTACGACAAGCGCCGGGCCATTGCCGACCGCGACGCGCAGATGGAGGCCAAGCGAGAGATGGGCGCCCGCCGGCTGCGCGAGTCTGCCCGTAGGGCTTAAGCTCGTTGCCTACCTCTTTGTTATAGCGACGTCTCAGGGCACGTACAGCAAACACTGAGGNNCAGGACGCTTACTGGCTGGCGGGGTGCCTGGCAGCCGCCTCCCTCCTGGTCGGCGTCCTGGTGCACGAGGTCGCACATGCCGTGGCAGCGCGCCGGGCGAACCTGAAGGTCGACGGCATCACGTTGTGGTTCATGGGCGGCCTGACCCGGATCGAGGGCGACGGTAACAAGCCTTCCACCGAGCTGGTCATCGCCCTGGTGGGCCCCCTCGCCAGCGGCGTGATCGGCGGTGCCTCGATAGGGCTGGCGGTGTTGGCCCAAAACTCCGGCTGGGCGTTGGCCGCCGGCACCCTTCGCTGGTTGGGGGCGATCAACCTGCTCCTGGGCCTGTTCAACCTCCTGCCCGCCTCGCCCCTCGACGGGGGACGGGTCCTGCACGGGTTCTTGTGGTGGACCACGGGCAACCGTTGGCTGGCCACCCGATTGGCGGCGGGTGCCGGCACCCTCCTCGGCGGCGCCTGCGCCATCTTCGGCCTTTTCGCCTTTGAGAAGGCCGACCCGCTGGACGGTTTCGTTTTCCTGCTCATGGGATGGTTCGTCATTTCGTCGTCCAAACGCGAGCAGGTCGCCGGCCGCGCCCAGCACGTGCTCGGCGACGTCCATGTTTCCGACGTCATGCGACCCGCCGTCATCGCGCCCGGATGGTTGACAGTGGGAGCGTTTTGGAACGAGTGGGTCAAGCCCTATCCCGAGGCCGCCTTCGTGCTCGAACGTTGGGGCGGCGGGCATTGGTCGGGCGTCGTGACGGCCCAGCAACTGGCCGCCGTCCCTCCGGGCATGCACTGGTCTGTCAGGGCCCAGGACGTGGCCCTGCCCCTCCCGTCAGCCCCCCGGCCCGAGGGTGAGGTCCCGTTGGCGCCGGCGCAGCCCGCCCTCGCCATAGCCGGGCGTCCGGGTGCGGCACTTCCTGTCGAAGACCACGGCGCCACCGTCGGGGTCGTCATGGCCCCCGATATCGCCGCCATGGTGGCGCGGGGGACACCCGTAAACCGCCGGACGTGGGCCGGCCTGCGGCCGCCGGCGTCGGCGACCTCGGGCTACGCCTGAGCCCCAGGCACGGTACAGTGAATGCTTGAGTTGCACTTTGACATGGGGGTGATCGGTTTCGACTTTGGTTGTCGAACTGGGAGAAGCGAGCCGTGGTCCCCGGATGCCACGTAAAACAACTGGGAAACCAATAAACGCCAATCAAGGCACAGCGCAACTAGCGCTGGCTGCTTAATCGCAGCCCGTCCGTCTGGTCCAAGCCCTACGGGCCAGTAGCGGGCGTCATTAAGTGGGGCTTACCTTAAGGCGGCGCCAGCCTGCTGTGAGGGAAATTTAGCTGGCTCTAGCTGCCTGCCGACGCCAGTGGCGAGCAGGCGGCCGAGAAAAGTCATTGGCTGCGCTCGGAGAATGCCCGGCGAGAGGCCAGAGGACGCGGGTTCAATTCCCGCCACCTCCACGACTATTTTAGGCTCCTGACCTGGACTTTTGTGCGGGTCAAGTTGCGTCAGGACACGAGCAGGACACGCGTGCCTAGTCGCAAATGGTGCTGATAACCACCGGACGCGCCTCGACTACGACTTTGCGGCCTTCGGAGCCGCCGGCGCAGGCACACGCCGCCGGCTCTCCGACGAGCTCCGAGACGCCCGCCTCGCCTGAGCGGTCCCAGGAGCACCAGGGAGCAATGTGACCTTGTCCCGGCCCTTCACGACACTGACCTCGAGGTGCCCGCCGACGGCCCTTGCATACTGTGCGAGGACATCTATTGTCACGTTGGAAGACCGTTCGATGGCGGCAACACGCGGCTGAGAGACCCCGATCAGCTTGGCCACGGCCCGCTGTGACAGGCCCGCCTGTTCACGCAGGGCCGTCAAGCCGGCGGCGAGGCGGAGCTCGTCCTCGATGGCGCCTACACGCTCGGGGGCGCCCGACGCTTGCAGGACCTTCTCCTCCCAGGCTTTCATGCTCATCGTTTGCTGCCTTTCTTGTCTCGCTTGGTGGTCTTGGGGCTGCTCCGACGCCTGGCCTCGTCGAGCTCTGCTTGGTGCTCGTCGAAGCGGTCGTCGGCAACGGGGATGTTCACCTTGTACCAGCCATCCCAGTCGGCGCCCTTGTCGCCACCGACCAACAGCATTGCTTGGCGCTCCGAGTCGAAGGCGAACAGGACGCGGACCTCGGTGCGGCCGGTGAAGCCGGGCCGCAGTTCCTTCATGTTGGGGTGCCGGCTCCCCTTCACCGTGTCAACTAGCGGCCTGCCGAGGGCCGGCCCTTCAGCCCGGAGGACCCTTATCGCCGCAAGTAGCGATTCAGCATCTGGCTGGTTCAGATCGTCCGCCCAAGCCTCGCACTCAGGATGGAACTCCACCGTCCACTCCGACCGCAAGCTACGGGCCACTTGATAACAGTACCATTATCAGCCGACTGTCGTCTACTTCTTCGCGCCCGCCCGGTGTCAACCCCAGTCGGAGGTGGGAGCGGTACCGGCGGCGCCTTGTGACCCGCTTAACGCCGCGTCAGGCCGGCCCGAGTTACAGAGTCCCTCGAAACAGCGACGCGTCTCGACTCGAGCCAGGCCAAGATCTGGGCAGGGTCGAACCTGATGAACCTGCCGACCTTCAGGTATAGCACTCGCTTCTCAGCGACCAGACGACGGACATGGCGCTGTGTCACCCCAAGCCTCTCGGCGAGCTCGTCCATGGTCAACAGCTTCGGCACTACGACAGGACCTGGCATCAATCTTCTCCTCGGGTTGGTCTTCCAACCCGTAGGGACCAAGGTGGCGAACGATTGCTCACCCACGAACGCGCACACCTCGGGGCCACCATGCACCTCCCCGCGAGCCGCCACCGTGCTTCCCTCTCACCACCCACCACGTCTGCCCGCACCACCCACCCAAGGACACCGATCTCAACCCCCACCACCCGCCACGGCCACCGCACTCAAAATGCACGCCACCAATGCTCCTAAAGTTTCTTCTGCCCGTTCGTTACCGCTATTGACCCCTACTGCCCGAACCCAAAAAAGCCTCTCCACAAGGCTTTCTCACCCTGATAAACCACAAAGCGAAGAGAACACGATTGCAAGCCGGTGGCTTGCCAAGAAATTGGGCCGGGTTTGTTGCGGCGGGGTGGGCTAGTGGGCTGGATGCGGATGATGGGGGCAGAATCGGTCGAGTACCACCGCGCCACCGTGCTCGGGCGGGTAGACGACCACCCCGGCCGGGCCATGGAGTACTACGTCGTCGTAATGCGCCACGTCGCCGGCCTACGCGAAGCCGACATTGCCGAAGCGCTGGGCATGTCCCGCAGCACCGTGTCCAGCACCCTGCGCAGCGCCCATGACCACCTTGGCCATGCCATAGAGGAGGGCCCATGAGGAACGAGGGGACGTTGCCTGAACTTCAAGAGATGACCGAACGGCTGGTCAGTCAGGAGCTCTCGCCCCTGCCGTCAGTGGCCGACCTTCAACTTCGCAACCGGCGCCGGCGCCGGCTGGCGCTCGGTTCACTAACAGCGTCTGTAGCTGTTGCGGCCGCTGTCCTAGGGACCTTGCTGGCCGTCCCTGGCGGTGCCACACCGGCCCCGCACTGGGCGCTGGCGGGCGAGATCAGCCCTTCTTGGGCCCAAGTCCCCAGCCGCGGCCTACTGTCCGGCTTCTCGCTGACCTGCCCGAACGCCACCACTTGCTACGCCGAAGGCGCGAGTTCGGTTGGAGGATCGGTCGAGCTCACCCGGGACGGGGGCAAGACCTGGCACCTCGCCCCAACCAAGGGCGGGACGCCGATCAGCAACGTGGCTTGCTCGAGCGTCGCCCAGTGCGCCTTCGTCGAGGTGGGCGCCACCAGCAAGCCCGTGTTCTTTGAGACCGCCGACGGCGGCAGGACCTGGGCATCGCACCCCGCGCCGGCCAAGCTGTCCCATGCCTACGGTCTGACGAAGACCCCCTCTGGTCCCGAGCGCGACATAGGCCAGGTCGACCTGTCGTGCGCGAGCGCTTCTACTTGCACCGTGGTGGCGTCCAGTTCCGGCCAGCTCAGCCTCAGCGGCGCCTTTGTCACCAAGGACGGGGGGCGTACTTGGTCGGCCTCCCACATGCCTATTACGCCCTACCAGGTGCAGTGCTTTCCCGATGCCCGGTGCGTATCGACCGGGGAGGCGAGTGCCAGCTACAGCACGGACAACGGCCTTGAGTGGTCGCCGGCCAGCCTCCCTGCGGGCCCCCTCGCCTTCCTTCGCTCCCTCGGCGGCCTCGGCTCCCTTTCGTGCAGTAG
>PMWT01000051.1 GCA_003166025.1 Acidimicrobiaceae bacterium
CTTCCACTCCCACCCCCACCCCCACGTCCAGCCCCACGTCCACGTCCACGCCCACCACGACACCTCTGACGACCGAGCCGGGAACCGGCACGACTCTCCCGCCCGCCATTGCCACGACGGCCCCCCCCACCACGCAGNNTCGACCACACCGGCCTCGACCACACCTACGCCCACGACGACCACGCCCGCATCGACCACGCCCACGCCCACCACGAGCAGTTCCGAGGCTACGAGCCAGTCCGCGATAGTCGCCCTAGCGGCCTCTCAGAACGGACGCCGGCCTGGTCCTGGAGCGCCGGTGCCGCCCTTGGCCGGTGCCCTTTGGGCATTATTGGCGGCTCTGCTGGTTGCCATTTTCGCTGCTTCGCTCGTGTGGTCCCGAGGCTTAGCCGGGGCCCACCGGCCCGTACACCGAGTAACGGAGGCAACAACGTGACCATGACCACCCCAGTGACCGCTCCCTCGACCGTCCCCGCCCCCACGCGCCCAGCGCCGGGTGCCGGAGGCGAGGAGATGGCCGTATTCGTCCAGATGTTCGACAGCCTCGTGGACAACGTGACCAAGGTCCTGCATGGCAAGGAGGGCGTTGTCCGCGCCGCTTTGACCTGTGTGCTGGCCGAGGGCCACCTACTGATCGAGGACGTGCCCGGGGTGGGCAAGACCTCCTTGGCGCGGGCTATCTGCAAGTCGGTCAACCTGACCTGGAACCGTGTCCAGTTCACGCCCGACCTCCTGCCCAGTGACATCACCGGAGTGACCGTTTTCGACCAAGCCACCTCCAGCTTCAGCTTCCGCCCGGGACCGGTGTTCGCCAACATCGTTCTCGGTGACGAGATAAACCGGGCGTCGCCGAAGACCCAGTCGGCCCTGCTCGAAGTCATGCAGGAACACACGGTGTCCACTGACGGCGCCGTGTACCCGGTCCCGCGGCCGTTCGTGGTCATAGCCACGCAGAACCCGATCGACCTGGAGGGCACCTACGTACTGCCCGAGGCGCAACTCGACCGGTTCCTGATGCGGCTCTCGGTGGGCTACCCGTCAGCTGAAGCTGAAGCAGAGGTGCTGAGGACGGAAAAGGACTCCGCCACCGTCGAACAGCTGTCCGCCGTGATGGAACGCGACGCCCTCCTGGCCATGATCGAGTTCGTCAAGCGCGGGGTCGAGGTGTCGCGGAGCGTCGAGCAGTACATCGTCGCTATCTGCTCCAGCACCAGGGAGATGCCCGAGATCCGCCTGGGAGTGTCCCCGCGTGGTGGCTTGGCCCTTCTGCGGGCAGCTCGGGTGGTGGCGGCGACGGCGGGGCGCCCCTTTGTCACTCCCGACGACGTCCAGGCGATGGCTTCGGCCACCCTGGCCCACCGAATTGTCCTGCGTCCCGACGCCTCGATGCAGGGCCGGACCCCAGAAGAAGTGATCGCCCGCGCCGTACAGGCTGTCCCGGTGCCCCGAGCGGTGGTCCGGTAGGAGCATTGTGACGCGACTGGGCTGGGGGGCCGGCACCGCTGGGTTGGTGCTGCTCATCATGGGCGTGACGGCCAGGTGGGCCCCGTTGCTCGTCCTCGGGGCCGGCCTCTTCGTCCTGGTCATGGGGGCGTTCGTCTACGTCGTCCGTTCGCCCCGGCTCCAGTTGGTCCGGTCTGTCGAGCCCCCCCGGGTCGAAAAGGGCCAGCCCGCCATCGCCGTGGTGCAGGCGACCAACCGGTCGTGGCGCGCCCTGAGCGGTCTCGTGATCGAGCAGCGTCTTGGAGAGACGGTCTTCCGGGCCGAGCTCCCGAGCCTGGGAAGGGCCGAAACGAGCCTGCGGACTTATCGGCTCCCGACCTCCCAGCGCGGCACCTACAGCGTGGGACCGGTGGAGGTGCCAAGGGCGGACCCGTTCGGCCTGTGCCGGCGGGTCACGGCCCTGGGAGAACCGCAGGTCATTTCGGTCCATCCCAGAGTGCTGTCGTTGAGACCGTTGCCCACGGGGACGTCCCAAAACCTGGAGGGCCCGTCGAGCGATACCTCGCCCCAGGGCAGTGTGACCTTCCACCGTTTACGCGAGTACGTGATCGGCGACGACCTGCGCACCGTGCACTGGCCCTCGACGGCCCGCCTCGGCAAGCTGGTGGTGCGCCATTACGTCGATACCGCGCAGCCGTACACCGTCGTGCTGGTCGACCTGCGGCCCGAGGTCTACTCGCCCGAGACGTTCGAGGAGGCGATGGACGTCGCCGCCTCGGTCGCCACGTCCATGTCTTGGGGCAAGTCCCCGGTCCAGATCAGGTCGACCGCAGGCGAGCGGGTCGGTGGCCCCGGCCAGCGAGACCCCGTCCCCCTGGTCGACTACCTGACAAACGTGGCTCCCACGCCGGGCGGTTCCCTGTCGGCTCAGCTGGTGGCGTTGCGGCGAGACCGGGGGAGCGCCCTGGTAGTGGTGACGGGGGAGATCGATGTGGAGAGCCTGCCCGTCATCGCCTCGATGAGCCGTTTCGACCATGTGATAGTCACTTCGCTCGTACCTCACCCACGCCCGGCGCCCGCGTACCCGGGGGTGAGGGTCTTCGTAACGAGCACCGCCCACGAACTGGCCCAGGCATGGGACGGATGGGTGGTGCGGTGATGACCTGGAAGCCGAGCGTGGCCAGGCTCCTGGCCGCCGTCCTGCTCCTGAGCGCCGCCGCCGGCGCCTTCCTCGCCGCCACGCCGTGGTTGCGCGCCTACCAAGTTGCCGGCGCCCCCCTCCTGCTGGCCCTGGCCGTGGCACTGCCCGTTGTCATCAGCGTTGTCGCCTCGCGGCTCATGGGCGCTTCGGCGCCCGCGTCTTACGCCATGTCGGCCGGAGGTCTAGCGGTCTTGTTGGTGCTGAGCAGCGGGCTCAACCTCCACGGCATGTGGGACGGCCTCGTCCACGTGCCGGCGCAATTGCTCACGGAGACTCTCCCGCTGAGCGGCAGCAGCTCGCTGCTGGCCGCTCCCATCGTGCTGACCTGGCTGTGCAGCGCCCTGACCGCCGAGCTATTGGGACGCCCGTCCCGTCCTTCGGTGCTGGGCATGGCGGTGCCCGTCTTCTACTTCGCTCTCGCCTACGTCGCCACCTCGTCAGGCCCCGCCGGGAGGACCATGCCCGAAGGCGCCGCCCTGCTCGGTGCGCTCGTGGTGTGCGCGCTGGCCCGTCAAAGCTTGGTCGAGGCGGGAGCAGTCAGGGCCGGGACCGGTCGGAGCGCCACCGGGCAAGAGCCAGCCCGGCGCCGCAGCTCCATACGGCGAGGCGCGGCAGGGGCGGCCATGGCGGCCGTCATGCTGGTGGCGTTGACGACCGCTGTCGCCGGCGTACCCGCGCTGGTGGCCAAACCGGCGAGCGTCAGCCGTCCGACGCAGCTGCTTTCAGGCATTGTGGTCGACCCCCTCGACGCTCTGGCCTCGCTACGCAGCGCCGACCCCGGCGCCGCGCCGCGAGACGTTTTCGAGGTCCAGCTGCAAAAGGCTTGGAGCGGTTACATCCCGCTAGCCGTCCTGGACCAGTACGACGGCGACGCCTGGAGCTTTTCAGCCACGTTCCGCCCGACCGGAGGCCGGGTACCTTCGCCCGCCACGTTGGTCGCCAGTGACCCCGAGGCCGAGCAACTGCTCCAGCGCTACACGATCGAGGGCACCATCGGGCTCCCCTTCTTGCCGGCCATGGACCGCCCCGAGCAGATCGAGGGTTTGGCCGCCGATGCCGACAGCACCACCGGGATGTTGGCCGCGTCCTTCAGCATCCCGGCCTCGTACAGCGTCGTCTCCCTGGTCCCGTCGGGCACGGTCGGGCAGCTCTCCTCAGCCGCCGGGCTGGCATCACTGGCGCAGGTGCCTGGGGGTGGCGCACCCGCTTTCACCACCCTGCCCGTCGGGTCGGCCACCGACATTGCCGCCGCCGTGCGCTTCGCCAGCAGTCTGGCGGGCCAGCCCGCGGCGCCCTCCCTGACGTTCTTGCAGAGCCTCACCACCGCATTGCGGGCGCAGGAAAGACGAGTCACCCAAGCCGGGGGCCCGTCTGGGGGGCAGTCGGTCGCGGCTGCGCTGGGCGGCACGTCGTTGGCCCAGGTGATGAACGCCGTGACGGTCGACCGCGCCGCCACGCCGGAGCAGTTCGCCACCTTCTTCGCCGTCGTCGCCCGCTACCTCGGCGTGCCCGTCAGGCTGGCCACCGGCTTCCGGGTGCCGGCAGCGGCGTCGACAGCGGGGCCGCTACCGCCTGGAAGCTATCAATTGACCGATCGGGACGCCTGGACGTGGGACGAGGTCCCGGTGCTGGGCTACGGCTGGGTCACCGTCGACCCCACGCCGGTGCGGACGACCGCCGACGTGGCCCCACCCCCCGAACAGGTGACGGCCAGCCCGACCACCGTGCCCAGGCAGGTTACGGCCCTGCCCGACGGCGGCGCCGCCCACGCCATCGCCAAACCCGTCAACGTCAAGCTGGCTCGTCCCCTAAAAGTGAACTGGCCGTTGGCTATTGGCGCCGGCCTGCCCGCAGCCCTGGTCCTCGCCCTGCTGGCCGGTGGGCTGGGCCTGCCCGCCGTGCGCCGGCGCCTGCGGCGCCGGGCCCGGCACCAAACGGGCGACCCTGTCCTCATGACGGCGGGCGCGTGGTTGGAGCTGATCGACGCGCTGTTCCGTCTCGGCGTGCAGGTGGACGGTTCGGCCACCAGCAGGGACGTGGCGACCGAGGTCACCAGCCGGTTCGGGGAAGCCTTCGGGCCGCCCGCGGGCGTACTGGCCGACCTGGCCGACCAGGCCCTGTACAGCACCGAACGGCCGGTCGACGAAGCGGGCGCTCGACTGGCGTGGGACACCCAGCGTCAGCTCTATGGCGCGTTGCGGTCTTCGGTCGGCCAACGGGACCGGGCGCGGGCGCTTCTGTTGGTCGGGCCGTCACCGGCCCGGCCGGGCCCGGGAGGCGCGCCGTGAAGTTCCGCCGTTACGTCCCGGCCACTTCGGCCCCGACCACGTTCCCGGGGTACGCCAACATCGTCGAGATCGCCACCGGTACCTTTGCCACCGTCTACCGGGGCGTCGAGCTCGGGACCAAAAGGGCCGTGGCCTTGAAGGTGATAAGGGTGGCCGACACCTCTCCCCGCATGGTCGAGGTGTTCAACAAGGAGCTGGGAGCGCTCGCCCTGCTGAGCAACCACCCCAATGTCACGACGCTGTACGGGTCGTTCTTCACTCCCGAAGGGCGTCCCGTCCTTGTCCTCGAACTGTGCCGCGAGTCTCTGGCCCAGCGGGTGCGCCAGCAGGGGCCACTGCCGCCGGCCGAGGTCATCAAGGTGGGCGTGAAGATCGCCGGTGCCCTGGAAACGGCCCACCGCTCGGGGTTCCTGCACCGGGACATGAAGCCCCAGAACATACTTCTATCCCAGTTCGGCGAGCCCGTCCTGGCCGATTTCGGCGTGGCCGCGCTGCAGGCGGCGGCGCAGTCCACCGAGGGGGTGTTCGGCTTTACGACCCTGCACGCCCCCCCGGAGGCTCTCGAAGGCCAACCCCTGCACCCGTCAGCCGATATTTACGGCCTGGCCTCGTCCATGTACCAACTTCTCCTGGGCCATGGGCCGTTCGCCGCCTACGAAGGAGAGGCGCCGGCCTCGGTGATCCTGCGCATCCTGAGGGACCCGGCTCCACGGCCACCGTTGGCTGCCGCGCCCATCGCCCTGGCCGACCTCATGGAAAATGCCCTGGCCAAGGACCCCGCCAAACGCCCTCCCTCGGCGGCCGTGTTCGCCGAATCGTTAAGGTCCATCGAGGCTCTGGCCGGGTGGCCGCAGACCCCATACGTCGTGTGGGCGAGCGCTACACCCCCCGGTCTGCCCACAGCGGCCCAAAACGCTCCCGGCGAGGCAGCCCGTCCGGACGAG
>PMWT01000145.1 GCA_003166025.1 Acidimicrobiaceae bacterium
GACCTCGATAAGGAGTTCAAGGCCGGGCTTCGTGGTCCATCCGAGCCCGCGACGGGTGAGGTTAGCCGAGCCAACGAGGGCCAACCCATCTATTCTGTAGTACTTTGCGTGGATTGCCGGACAGAGCAGGAGCCGGGCGTGGGGGCGTTTGCACACAACACGCCAGACGTCGAGGTCACTAACCCCCGCTGCAATCTCTTCCGGGACCCATCGGGTCACGACGCGAAGGCGAACCGCGGACTGAAGCGAGCCAACAAGCCGGGCAAGCGCGTCCGCCTTGATGAACGGGGCAGCAAAGAGGGCCTCTAGTTCTGCGCCAGCACACCGCTCACGAACGGTGTCTCCGAGGTGGTCATGCACGCGATCTAGTCCGAGACTGTGCTCTCGTAAGCGGAGGATTGGTCCATATTCTTCAGGAAGGACTTCGCCATGCGTCCCCATTCCTGGCGGACGGCACGAAGCCGATCCTGCCGAGGACCGGCCTTCTCCTCCGCCTCGTAGCGCGCCCATGCAGCGAGGAGGAGGCGCAACGTGTCCGACGCGTTAGTGATGCGACCTCGAAGCTGTTCAGCGGTTTCAGACTCGGTAGACGGATCGAGCACGGAGATCAACATCCCGAAAGCGGGATGCGCCGTATTGAATACGATTTCTGTCACACCAGGAAGAACGTCGACGCTAAAGAACGAGTCTGCCTCTGGATTGTCGTTCTCAACGAATAGGACCCTCAAGTTTCGGTCGACGACGTACTCGGCCAACTCCCGAGCGGAGACCTCGGCGTACTTCTTATTCCTTACTAAGTCCACCTCCACCGAGGTCCTCTTGGTCGCCGGGGCGACGTCATCATCTGCTTCACCAGCGGAATGATCGGCCTCCGCACGTTCGTTGAACGCCTGCGTAGCCTTCGTCTCGACCTCCGCGTCGTGCCGCTTCTGCTTCTTGGATCTTGACCCCTTAGTCTGCGCCCGCAGGAGCGTCCGTAGCTTGTTGAGCTGCTGCTGAAGGTAGTTGCAAACCTCTATGAGGAGGTATTGAGGGGCCCCTTCCTCCTCCCAGCCGTTTCGCACCTCCTGCCACTCGTCGTCGTTGCGATCGTCGCGGTAGTAGCTCGCCATCTCTGTAAAGTGTGTAGCAAATTGTTTGTTGTTTGTAACCCCGAAGACCTCGTCGAGATCCGGGGGAAAGCTAATTTCTGCACCCCACCAACGCTCTCGTAGGTCGTTGTTCGACCATGCGGTGTCGAGGATCAATTCTCGGTCGGCACGCACGATTGAGACGCCGACATTCTCGCGAGCATGCTTGCCATAGGGTCGGTTGCCCGCGTCGCTACCATCGTCGAGGATTCGTGCCTCATCTTTAGCGTACGAAAGGGTCACCACAACTTCGTGTACCGAGCCGTTAAGATTGACCAAGAAGACCTCGCGTCCATCTCTTCCATACGGCTGGAACATGGGCATCTTGTCGAAGGGCGCTGGCGTGCACGAAGGAGCTGTGAGGTACAACGGATCGTTGATCCGCACGTAGCGCTCGGTCCGCTCGCCCTCGCACACGATGGTGAGCCGAAGGACCAGTCCCCTAGATATAAGCTTCCGATAGATCCGTCCGATCAGCTCCTCGGTGTTCTCTAATGTCGACTTGGCCGTACGCCACTTCAGCCGGTCGAGGTTGCTCCACACGACTAAGGTTCCCGAATGCGCACGCCTGATCATCGGTGCGTGCTCGAGCCACTCGTGAGGCACAGGGTCCGGCACGGGGACGTGGACGTCCTGCACCAAGTCCAACTCGATTTCGTCTAAGTCGAGGTACGACATTAGCGCCTTGTGGGAGCCTGCCTGCCAAGTCCACACACTGGCACGACGGCATTGTGAGATCGTTGCGTTGGGTAATCCCATGCCAAAGCGCCCGATTCCCTTGCGGTCGTCGAGGTGGGTTCCGTTGCCAAACTGCAGTGCCATGCGAAGTTCCTCGGAATCCATGCCGCAGCCGTTGTCGACGACAGCGATCCGGGTGGGTCGTCGCCGCGTTCGCTCGGAGCGCTTCTCCCATTCTTCGACAACGATGACCTCGATCTCGCCAACTTGCGTGTCGTCAAGTTCCTGGACCCGTTCGATCGCCTGATAACTGTTGTCGATAAGTTCCGCGAGTGCGTACGCGGTGTTCTTGTAACCGTTGTCCCGCATCGACTTGACCGCGAGCCGCTGCGGGATGTATGGGTGCCGAAAATTGTCGATTTCTGAGGTACTCACCACACATCCTCCCAATTTGTGAACGCATCTGCAGGGTCGCCGAAGCCCGGGAGGGCCGGGTCGATGACCGTGACGATCTCGCAGCGCTCGTTCCCCCCGGCGCGCTTGCCGCGCATCGCACGTCCAACCATCTGACTGAAGAGTACGAGGGACTTTGTCGGACGGGCAATCACGATGGCGCTGGTCACCGGCGCGTCGAATCCTGCCGTCAGCACGCCGTAGTTGAACAAGACCATCGGCTTTGTGCTGTTGATCGTGTACTGTTGCAACACACTCTCCCGTTCCGCCTTCGGGGTGGTGCCGGTGACTGTCCTCGCGTTGTAGTCAAGAGCACGCATCACCGCGGAGAGGACGATAGCTTGCCGCACGGTCGTGGCGAAGACCAGCACCCGCCTATGACGCGAGAGCAGGTCGCGGGTCGCGTCAACGACGGCGGTGTTCCAGAGCTCATCCTCGGCGAGATGACTAAGTATCTCTGCGGGGAGGTCGAGGCTCTGGCGCATGCGTTGTAGATCCTCAACGGTAGGGCTGATACCCGGGTTGACGTAGATTGTCCGGAACTCGGGCCTCGCGAGGTAACCCTCTTCTATGAGGTACGTCACTGGGTTGTCGTAGCCCTCGATTTCAAGCATGACCTTCGTGCCGGTCCAAAACTGCGAAAGTCGCGCGTCCTGTTCAATGTCGCTGTAAGTACGACCGGGTGTCGCAGTGAGGCCTAGGAGNNCCGTCGTTTTGTAGCGAGTATGTCGAGAAGAAATGCATATGTTTCAGCGATTGACTGATGTGCCTCGTCTATAATCACAAGCGATGCCAAATCGCCAAGCGTAGGGATAAGGTTCAAGTTCTTCTGACTCGCCGCGTACATTTTGCTTAGCCCCGCCACGACCAGGCCGTCCGTGAGCCAGGTCAAGTCAGTGGTCCGACCACCCCAAAAGCGCACGATCTCGACAGTTCGGTTACCGATGTGCGCCCAAGCCGTCTCGAACTCCGAAGCGGCTTGCTCCAAGAGCTCTTCGCTGAACGCTAGCCACACGACGACCGTCGGCTCGTGCTTGCGGAGGTGCTCCGCAACAATGCTCATCGCGGTGCGGGTCTTGCCGGCGCCCGTGGGCATGTGGAGGACCACTCGTCTTGTACCCGCGTATAGGCGGTCCTGCAACCTTGCGATTGCGTTCCGTTGGTAGGCAAAGAGCGGATAGCCGGAGGAAGCCTGCTGAACGGCTGCTGAGAGGGACAGACCGCCCGCACCGAGCGTTTCGTCTGCACCAAAAAAGGCGAACACGCAGTCGAGCTGCCGCTGCGTGAGACCGTTAGACGCACTTCGTAGGGCCTTGTGGGGGTCGTCGATGGGGTTAAGGTCTAGCTGAGCCGCCAACAGTCTTGCCTCACCCGTGGCCAAGAGGCTCAGGACCCGATCGCGACGAGCGGGGTCGATCAGGTAATCGCTGACAGTCCCCGCTGCCAAGACGAACTTTTTCAGGTCGTCCCCACCTAGTACCTCAGGACGCAATGTCTTTAGCAACGCAACCGCAGACGGGTCGATTAGGGCAAGCAGGTCCGCCGTTGTTGCTGCCCTCACAACCTCCCTGAAGGAGACCTCCTGGTGGATGCCCATCATCGCGCCTCCGCTACGAAGGTCTTTCCGGGACGCTCCGCCCGACGGCCAAAAGGGAACTTGGGCTCCAAGGCGGGGTGCCAGAGCGGCCTCGCGGGTAGTATGTGCGAAGTGAGCGGGTGTGTCGGCAGTACGCTTCCCTTCCGCTGCCAAACGTTAGCCGACTGGCAGCCGATCACCAAGGACGGCTTAGCCACCGCTATAGGAAGCCCTCTCTGAGCTGGCCCACTAGGTCGACGCTGCCCAGGCCGCCCTTCGAGTAAGTCCCGGGTATCCCCTCCGAGGGGTTGGCACCATCACCGTGCCGAGGGGGACATCGAGGTTGACATCGACCACGGAGAATGTCGGGGACGGCGTCTACCTGTGAGGTGCCCTGGTCACCGATCGGCCTGGTCGCGCCGTAGCAGGCCCGCACATGGTGTCGGCCTCCGCCGACATCAGGGCTTCGGCGAAGCTGCGCACCATCTCGCGCACCACCGAGGTTGCCCAGAAATTTGTGGACACGGAGTTTGGCAGCTTGTTGTCGGCGAGCCACAGGTTGGCTCGCAACAGGATGGGGCTGTCGTTGTCGGCTTTGGTGCACCGACGTTGGTGGTTCGAAGTCGCGCTCCACCAGGTTTCGGGGCTAGCTGGCCGCCGGGTCAGCGTTGGCTGTCGCCTCCCTGGCCGTCAGCCTCGGGCTAACCCCCAAGGACCCCCAGGGCGGACATGCGGGCCAGCCACGGTGTTGTGGCTCACCTGCTCGCCGGGCTCGTGCAAGTCGGTGCTGAGCGGGGGCGACCCGGAGGTGCCGTGCGAGGCTTTGCGGAAGGTGACGTTCTTGGCCCAAATCGGCCCGGTGTACCTCGCTCGGCAGCGCTAGACGGTCCCGGACCGACCTCCAGCGACAGTAACCGGCCGTCGAGACGCGACCCGCGTGCCCGACGCCCTGCAATCGGCATGGTCCTCCAGCAACAATCTACCTCCTCACCGGCAGGGACCTGCTTGGCTAACGAACCGCTCGCAACCGGGGGCCGGGGTCGACCCCCAGCCTCGGCTCAGGTCCAGTCACCGAAGTAACAGCAAGATCGCTTAGCCGCGAACCATGGTATACTCCCCAAAGGTATATTTGACCCTCCGGTGCTCTGGAGACCTAACCCATGACAGACCTTTATGACTGGGATCGTTTGGGCGAAGTCCCGGCACGGCAAGGTATCTACGCCTGGTATTACCGTTTATCTCTCTCAGCATCGGACCTCCGCCACTGTCAGCAAGCTCTCGGGGGCGAGCAGGACAAATCGTCGAATCGAACCTTGGTGCGTGAGCTGCTCGACACATCAATTTTTCAGTATCTGGCACCGGGTAACTATGTTGCCGAATGCAGTGGCGACCTTATGCCCCGTTACCAGGGAAATCTTGAGTTCATTTCTGGGATCACTGACTCCTATATAGACAAGATTGTAGCTAACCCATCGATTCTTGACGACATCCGTCGGACATTAGCTACACTGGGTACGTTCTTCTCCGCCCCTCTCTACATCGGAATGAGTCGCAACCTGTATAATCGAATCGCGAGTCATCATCGTATAATTTCTTCCGAGGTCGCACCGGGTCCTCGATTCGACATCGATTTTCCGGGAGACTGGTCCCCGGAAGAGCGCTCATTCGCGAACGAGGTGCGCACACGTGCGTTGGTTCCCAACCGCCTCAGCGTGGCAGTGAAAGCTACCCCCGACATAAGTAATCCGACCGATATCGAATACCTGCTGAATCGGATCTCGTATCCTGTCTTCGGAAGCCGGTGAGAATGTGGCACTTTATTTGTCTCCGTCAAGTCCGGCAACGCTAGAATTCAAAGGAAGTGTAGGTCACTTCTGCGTAGGCGGACCTGCCGAGGGCGTTGCCTCGTCGGCAGCCGTGGATGTTACATTCTTCTTGACCTACGTCGGACTCGATATTTCGATCGGCCTCAACGATCAGATACTTCAGAACCTTGCACCACTTCGCGAGGTGTTCGATGTGGAGGAGCTCGAGTTCGACGAACTGATGCAGCGAGATATCGACGACGCCCGAGTTTCAGAGGAGCTGATCCCATACCTGCTCGATGCGCGGACCCGCCAGCTAGTGAAGTTCTTTCCGCCGATTGTGGTCATGGTCTTACCGACCACAGATGATGGCCGACGTCCCGCAAACTACTATCCAGAGGTGTCACGGTCGTTGGAACCAGTTCCCGGACAGGATTACGACCTGTCCGTAGTTCAGAGTGGACCGACGGGAAATGAAGTGTTTCGCATTGAAGTTCCTCGCTTGAACAAGGAGCTCGTCTATCACGACCTGAATCGTCTGCGCATAAACCCGAGCCGAGCGCGTCTCGTAATCGTTGATGGTCAGCATCGAGCGATGGCGCTACTAGCACTGCATCGCAATATGTCACCGAACGGGTGGAATGACGACCGGCGATCTCCCTATCGGGACTACTACTCTCACTGGTCGTCGTCCGTTCTGCAGAACTTCGACCTTGGTGCAGTTCACTTACCTATCATCATGTGTGTCCTCGCAGACCTTGACACGACTTTTGTAGGTGACCTCAATTTAAAGCAAGCCAGTCGGGGTATATTTCTGGCCCTCAATAAGAACGCGAGGAAGGTCTCGATTTCGCGAAACCGCCTTCTCGATGACAATGACCTCGTGGCAGAATTCCTGCGCGCCATGTTGGGCACGGTTAGGCACTCAGTCAGCGCATGCAACGACGAGGCAGCGCTACTACCCATCTGGACGATTGAGCTGGATCAGGCGCAAGATAGAGTTCGAATAGCTACAGACTCAGCCGTAACAGGTGTCAACCATCTCTACTACATCATCGAACATCTTGTATTTCGTCGGGGCTATACGAGGGGTCTTGGTCGCCGCTCGGGCTACTTTGCCCAAAGGACTGACACTCGCGACTTTGTCGACCGCATCGGGGGTTTCGACGAGATGGGGACAGAGGCCGCTCAGGCCACACGTAGAGACAACTACTCGGTACAGACAGCGGCGACCTTATCCAACCTATTTGAGGCTAGTTACGGTAGACATATTATGCGACTGCTGTCCCAATGGCCGCCGCTTGCATGCTATTTCGGGGCCTTTTCGGCACTACAAGAAGCCATTCGTTCTAGTGAGTCACCCCAGCTCGAGCGGCTTCTTTACGGTGGGCAAGGCGTCTCGAACGTACTCGACGTGCATGTGGCGAACCTTGATCGCCGAAAAGGGGAAGGTGATCCGGTCGCTCTCTCCCCTGAAGCGATGTCCGCTCGGGAGCGATTCCGGAACCTAGCCGTTCGACGCTCATCTTACGTGCACGATGCCAGAGATCTTGCAGTCGATAGTCTGCTCGCGGAACTCTCCGGCGGTACATCGATCGGCGATGGGTTACGGGCGGAGATATTGAGGCTTATTGAACTATGCCGTACGGTGGCGTTTCAAGCTGCCCTTACCTGTACCGTGCTCGAGGTCGCGGACTACTGCGTGACCCGGTTGCGTGCCGATGATCCTGACCTCGACGACCGGGCCGTCATTCAAGAAGTAGTAGACGAATACGCGGAGCGGGTATTTCCGTTCTTTAAGCCGAGCCACATTGCTGACCTCGAGCGCATACTTTACATATTCCGTGGATCGGGTCTCTTCACAGATGGACGGCTCGATGTCCTTCCGGAGTCGAACGCTAGCTACCGCAATGTCGTCATGGGGACTTCCGAGTTACAGCCGGATGCCTGGCCACATTATCGCTATCTTTTTCTTGAGCTTTGGAATCCGACTCATGCAATCGCCCAAGACCTAGTGGCTCGCGAGCTGCAGACCTGTAGACGCCAATCATTCCGTTCGCTTTACCATCGAGTACTTAGTGAGCGCGCGCGCGCGGGAGCCACGACCGTCGATGAACTTGCGACCGATGACCGGAGGGCTGCGTTCGAGGACGCCTACTCCCGCATGAATGCGCTTGTTATGGCGCTCTCCGATGATGCTCTCAGCCAAGCCGAAATGGAGGAGACAATTTCGGTTGATGAACCCAACGACGAGGAGGTTCAGGAGGTCTCATGACTTGTCCGCCTTAAGCGGGCTCGATGACCTTTGGCAAGCTCGACCGCGGAGATTGGGTCACTCTGCGTCCCTGAGCTCGCTGTGCTACGAGAGTGAGCAGTGATAGACTCTCGACATCCCAGGGTTGATGTGTCAAGCGGTTTGGTGAACTTTTGTTGACGGTATAGCAGGCGATGGTTTCGTAGCAGGTGGCTTGGTGTCCGAGGCATTCGTGGAGGATCCCGACGGTGCGGTTCACAGGGATCCCCGGAGGTAGGGACGCACCCGCGGTCGAGTGGGCGTCGTAGACGGCTCGGGAGGCGGTGGGCGGGGCGAGGGCCCACAGGGTTAGGTGGCCGGCGGCGAGGCGCTCGTTGCGGGCGTAGCGGCGTCGCCACCAGCGTGATCGGGGTGCGCTAGAGGCTCCGCCAAGTCGGCAAGACGGCCCACCCCTGATCCCAAGTACCGTGAAGTTGCCGCCCCGCGCTGGAGAACGAGCGTCTGTCCCGAGAGCTCGACAAAGCCCGCAAGGTCATCGAGGTCCAGAGAAGGCTCTCGACGCCGTTGGAACAGCTCGCCGCCGGCGCCGAGGTCTTGGTCGCCGTGCTCGGCTGTTCGGGGATTCTCTATGTCGATCCGACGGCGGACGAGGCGCTGGACAGCTGGCTGGTGCCGTGAGGAGATTTGCTGCTTTGGCTAGGAAAGCTGCACCGGAAACCGAGGCACCGAGTGAGCAAGCCGGCGAGTGGCCGTGGAGACCAGTGAGAACCACCAGGCTGGGTCCTATCACTCCCAGGCGGAGATGCGCTGGCCAGCGCCCGCCGCGGTTGCTCGGGTCGATCAAGCGGACAAACGCCTGAGCCGTCGAGGCGCAGCGGGCGAGCGATGAGGTGGGCCCAAGCCACCATCGGTGTCCTGGACAAGATCGTATCCCCAGTGAAATCTGCCTACCTTCAGGTCGTGCGTAATGCTCTGCCCCTCCGAGGTCTGGGTGGACAAGCGCCGTGGCCAGATGGACGGGCGGCTGCGTGGATGGACAGCAGATGGACAAGCTCGGGACTTCTGAGCCTTTCAGGCTCACCTTACCGCCTCTGACCTGCCCTTTTGCTGGCAGCCCCAACGGGGTTCGAACCCGTGCCTCCACCTTGAGAGGGTGGTGTCCTAGGCCGCTAGACGATGGGGCCGAGCGGTGTCCCAGTGTAGACCAGGGCGATCGCGGGCTGGTCCGCCGGATGTGGGCCCGTTTGGGCGGGCTGGTGGGCGCCAAGGACGGGCCAGTGGGCTGGCGCGACCGCTGGAAGTAGTGCTGGCATCGCCCTGGGACGCACGACCCGAAGGCCGAGTGGCCAGAAGGCGTACCCTCGGAACCGTGATGGTGGGCTTGAGCGACCTGACCTGGAGGAGACCGTCGCCGCGCTTGTGGCAGATGCGGGTCTTCGAGGTCGTAGCCAGCACGGTCGTGGTCGCCGTCCTGGCGGGCGGGGGCGCAGCGACCAGCAACGGTGCCGTGGGCGTGGGGGTGGGCGCCGCGGTGGTGGTCGTCGGGGCGGTGTGCTTGTTTGTGGTTTACCGGCGCTTCCGGGCCTGGGCCTATCAGGAGCGGGACGAGGACCTGGTCGTGTCCAGGGGGGTCATGTTCCGCCGCCAGTCGGTGGTGCCGTACGGGCGCATGCAGTTCGTCGACGTGACCGCCGGTCCCGTGGAGCGGCTGTTCAGGCTCTCCACGGTGAAGCTTCATACCGCTGCCGCGGCGAGCGACGCCCGCATACCCGGCCTCGAGCGGGCAGAGGCGGCACGCTTGCGGGACCGGCTGGCCGCGCTCGGGGAGGCAAAGGCAGCCGGGTTGTGACGGTGGCGGCGGCCGGCGCTCCCCGCTGGCAGAAGTTGCACCCGCTGACGCCGGTCGTCCTGGCCGGGCGCAGCGCCGTGGTCCTGGTGCTGGTCATCGGGGAGGACTCCGCCCGGGGGGGCGGGGGTGGGGGAGTGGCGTTCCTGGTTGCCCTCGGGATCGTGGCCCTGGCCCTGGTGGTGAGCGTGGTCAAGTGGCTGGTGACGCGGTGGGCGCTGGACGGGACCACCCTGCGGATCGAGACGGGGCTTCTGCGGCGCGACGCCCGGCAACTGCCGCTGGCCCGGATCCAGGCCGTGGACGTCGTGCGGCCGTTCCTGGCCCGCCTCGTGGGACTGGCCGAACTGCGGGTGCGGCTGGCCGGGTCGTCCCGTGGCGGCGGGCGGCTGGCCTACCTGGCCGAACCGGTGGCCGTAGACCTGAGGGCCCGTTTGCTGGCCGGCCACCACGGTCTCGACCTGGCCACCCCCGAGCCCGCCGAACGCCCCATGGCCACGGTGGCCACGAGCCATCTGGTGGCCGCGGCCCTCTTTACTCCGGCCGCGGCTGTGGCTGTCGCCCTGGTAGGGGCCATAATCGTCCTGCTTACGGTCTCCCCGGCGGCGGCGGCCGCCTCCGTCGGGACGCTGGTCGTCTACATGATCGGCTTCGTCCGCATCACCTGGCGCCGGGTGGCGGACCAGTACGGCTTCGCCGTGGGCCTGGCCCCCGACGGGATAAGGGTGAAACGTGGCCTTCTGTCGACCGTTTCGGAGACGGTGCCGTTCGCGCGTGTCCAGGCCGTGAGGAAGATCGAGCCCCTGTTGTGGCGGGCGTTGGGGTGGTGCCGCCTAGAAGTCGACGTGGCCGGCTCGCCGGGCCAAGAACAAGGGACCAGGTCCGGCCGGGTGACGAAGTCCCTTCTGCCCGTCGGTCGGTGCGAGGTGGCCGACCGCCTTTTTTCCTCTTTATTGGGCTTGCGCCAGTTCGAGCTCTCCCGGCCTCCCCACCGGGCCTGGTGGAAGGCGCCGTTTAGTTACCACTTCCTGGCCGCCGGCTGCGATGGCTCGGTCCTGGCGGCGACGACGGGCAGGTTTAAAAAGGTCACCACGTGGGTGCCTCTCGAAAAGGTCCAGAGCGTCCGGCGCATGCAGGGCCCGGTACAGCGCCGCCTCCACCTGGTCACAGTGCACGCCGACGCCGCCGGCCGGGGGGTAAGGGCCGAGCTCCGGGACCGTGACGTGACCGAGGGGGACCGCCTGTTCGACCAGATCGTGGTCCAGAGCCGCCAGGCCCGCCGCCGGGTGGCAGGGAGACCGCCCGCCCCGGTCCCGGCTCCGGTCCCGGCCCCGGCCGCGACACCGGTCACGGTCGCCGGCAACGGGGCACCGGTCCCGGCACCGCCGGCCTACAGCGCCCTGGGCCAACCGGCGCCGCCCCCGCCGCCCTGGTGACGGGCTACTGACGCCGGCCGGAGCGGTTCAGGGGAAGGCGGCTACGTTGTGGCGGCCGGCGGTCAGGGCCTCGTAGAAGCCTTTCAGGTCGGCGCTGCGGGACCGGTCGTCCACCGCCAGGCACTGCAGGTAGGCGATGGGTTGTTGGCTGCCGCCCTCGTACTCGTCCGATTGGCTCGTGCAGTCGGCGCCGCGGTAGGCCAACCAGGCGTACTCGGCGGTGACGAGGGCTCGCCGGGAGGCGTTGTCGTAAAGGACGCGGAAGAGCAGCTTGACCTCGGCGTTGATGCGGGTGTCGCCGCTGTCGACCTGGCGTTCGGCGCAGCCCTGCACGCCCAGGTTGGACTTCTGGTTGCAGGCGAAGGGAGGGTTGAAGTTTTCCGTGATCACAGGTGGCTTCGGTGCCGGCGCCACTACTGCAGCAGGGACGGTGGCGGCGCCGGCCTGGACGGCGNNGGACCGGCCGCGACGGGACCGGCGAGCACGGCCAGGGCGGCCGGGACCAGGAACTTGGCTGTGCGCATGGGCGAAGTCTGCCAGACCGTCCACGCGCCCGGCCGTAACTGCGAGCCCCCCGGGGACCGGTGACGGTGCCCCTTACTTAGCGGCGGGACTGCTAGCGAGGTCGCACACCTGTAAGGGCTCGCCCACGTCCCAGAGGATGATCACCTCGGTGCCGGGCGCGTTGTCGCTCAGGTAGCCGGAGCCGCTGTCGGGCACGAGCACCTGGACGGGGCTGGTCGATGCCGGGCCGCCGGGAGGTAACAACAACGCCGCCACGTAGTTGGCCCCGCCCGGTGCCGCCGGCGCCGCGCTCAACCTCACCGAAGCCGCCTTCAGCCCGGGCGGCACCCGGAGCCACACCTGCATCGGGGGGCTGATGGTCTCGGGCCCGAAGTCGAGGCAACCGTTGCCCTCTACCGAGGTGGCGCCGTCGACGGCCCTCACGAAGGCGAAGCGGCCGGGGAAAAGTGGCCCGGGAGATAAGGCTGTTTTGGAGCCGCTCCATGTACCGAGGGCCAGCAGGGCACGGGCATTGGCGAGGTCGGCGGCGCCGGGCGCGGTGGCGGGCAGGAAGCCGGCGCGGTGCAGGCCCTCTATGCTCGCCACCGACAGGTCGGGGTAGAGGCCTATGGGCGAGGCGCCCGGCCCGGACACGTCGGCCACGCCCGCGGCCAGCAGGTGGGCCGTGGCCACGAGCTCGTCCTTCAGGCCTGTGGTCACGGCGGCGTGGCCGGGGACGTACGCCTCGGCTTGGCCGACGTTGCCCAGGGCGGTCACGGCCAGGAGGCCTACTACGGCCCCGCGCCCCGCCGTCCAGGTGGTGGCCGAGCCGAGCACCTTGGCTATCAAGGGGACCAGGATGGCGATCGCCACGTAGACGTAGCGGGTGACGACGGTGCCGGCGCCGGCGGTGGTGTCCCGGCCCAGGCCGGCCAGGACGAAGAACACGACCCCCGCCGCCCCCAGCCCGAGCAACGAGGGGCACTGGCGCCACAGCGTGCGCATGTGCCAGAGCACCCAGGCCGCCAGGCCCACCAGCAGGGCCGCCCCGGCGCCGGCGAGATTGAACGCCTGGTCGAGCGACGAGTACAGCCCGGTCCAGACGTAGCCGGGCAGGGTCGTGAACGTGGTCAAGGCGAAAGTGTCCCCCGGCGCGCTGACGCCGGGCCGGCCGAGGAAGGCGAACCACACCACGTAGCTCGCCACCGGTAGGGCCAGCAGGCGGGCAGCGTCTCTCGGGGGACGGCGGGCGAACAGCAGCACGGCCGCGCCGACGACCATGGCGTCGCCCACCGTCGAGCACATGAGGCTGGCCAGCAGGGCAACGGAGGCGAGGACGTCCCGGCGGCGGCCGGGCGGCGGAGGGGCCGGTCGTTCGAGCAGGTCGAAGGCGACGAGCCCGAAGAGCACGGAGGCGACAAAGGTGATCTGGAAGGCCGAGCTCAGGTCCTCGACGCCGGCCCCCAGGAAGCCGAGCACACCGACGGCGGCGGTGGCCACCCACACATCGACATCGGCGCGCCGGCACAGGCGCCAGGCCAGGTGCATGATGGCCACCTGGGCCAGTAGGAGCGGCACGAGGTAGGGCCAGTAACTGCTCAGGTGGAACACGCTGTACAGGGCCCGCCACAGAACTATGGGCAGCGTCGACCAGTGCTCGTTGTGGGGGGACCAGATGCTGCGGTGGCTCCCGGGAGCGTAGGAGATGCCCCGGCGGACGAGGAAGTCCCACTCGTCGCCGAAGAACCACAGCCCCCGGTCGAGCCAGGCCCAAAAAGCGAGCGCCCCCAACAGTGTCGCCCCATGGACCGCCGCCGCCACCCGGCCCCCCGTCGAGCCGGGGTCTCGGTCCATTCCCCGGTAGCGTACCTGCCACCGCCGGGCCGGGCCCCCGCATCCACCAGTTGCGAAGAGCAGACATGTAATTTCAATAGTGTGACGCGCAATTCTCGCATCGCCGCCTAAGGGGCCCGCTCAGCTGTGACTCCGACCGAACACCTCGACGTCGTACGGAGAAAGCTCGACTCTTTAGTGAGGCTGCGGGAGTTGAGACCGCTGGGCCCCAAGGGCGAGGAGTCCTACCGCGCGCTGTGCGACCGGGAGCAGGAGCTCCTGAGGTCCCTCAACCGCCTGCCGGTACCGGACTGGTTGGCCCGCCACGAGAAGGCCATGCACGACCACCAGGCCATGCATAACTACGAGGCCACGCACGACCGCCAAGCCATGGCGCCGGCCTGGTCCGAGCCCCCCGAGTTGCTCAACGAGTGGCCGTCGTTATTTGCCCCCTCGGGCCAGGTGGACGACGCCAACAACGGCGATCGGCCGTGGGAGACGATGTCCGAGCCGTCGGCCGTCTACTGGCCTTTCCCCTAGTCGCGCCGCTCTCCGCCCGTCCCGCTTAGCTCTCCTATATAGCGGCGCGCCCTTTTCAGCGGCGGCAGCTCCATTTATACTGTGCGGACCGCGGACGAAAGGGGCTCAGGGATGAACGGCGAAATGACAGCCCGGTCGAGGAGCCTCGTCCTCGCGGCGATGATCTTTGCCGTGTCGATGACCTTCATCGACCAGACGATCGTGTCGATCGCCGCTCCCCACATCCAGAGGGAACTCGGCTTGACGAACACGGGCATGCAGTGGGCCATAAACGCCTACCTGCTGTCGCTGGCCGCCCTCTTCGCCTTCGGTGGCCGGCTGGCCGACACGATGGGGCACCGCCGGATGGTGATCCTCGGCGTCGTTATTTTCGCCGCGTCCTCGGCCGCATGCGGGCTCACACCGACCGGGAGCGTGGCCGAGGCATGGATCGTCGCCTTCCGGGCCGTCCAGGGTGCCGGCGGGGCCATCATGTTCCCGGCCGCCTTGGCCGCCGTGGTGCAGACCTTCCCTCTCCAGCAGCGCGGCCGGGCGCTGGCTCTTTTCTTCGGTATTGCCGGGGGGCTTACGGCCATCGGTCCCGTGCTCGGCGGTTTCCTGACCGAGTGGACGTGGCGGGCCATCTTCTGGGTCAACATCCCCGTGGCCATCGTCGCCGTGGCGCTCACGGCCCTGTCCAAGACGGCGAACGTCACCCGGCCGGCGCCCATCGACTACCGGGGCCTGGTCCTGGTCGCGGGCGGGGTGGGCCTGAGCGTGTTCGGGTTCCAGCAGTCGACCGTGTGGGGCTGGCACAACCCGGGCATCGGGCTGTCCATCGCCGCCGGGGTGGTGCTCCTCATCATCTTCGGTTATACCGAGGTCTCCACCCGCTCGCCGCTCATCCAATTGAGCATTTTCCGCATCCGCGCCTTCCTGGTCGAAAACGTCGTCCTCGGCGTGGCCATGCTCGTGTTCATCCCCGTGTTCTTTTTTTCGAGCGAGTTCGCCCAGATCTCATTGGGGGAATCCGCCCAGCAGACGGGGGTGATCCTTCTCTACTTCTTTGTCGGTTTCGCCGTGGCCGCTCAGGTCGGCGGGCGCATCCTCGACCGGCGGGGGGCTAAACCGACTGTGACTTTTGGCTGTGGCCTGGCCGCCGTGGGCTTTTACCTGTGGGCCGGGACCTTGACCCAGCTCAAGTTGTCTTCGGAGGTCGACTACATCATCATGGCCGGGGCAGGGATGGGCTTGATGCTGGGGCCGGCCAGCACCGACGCCGTCAACCGGGCCTCCCGGTTCTCCTACGGAGAGGCCACGGGCATCACTCAGACGGTCCGCAACTACGCCGCCAGCCTGGGCCTGGCCATCCTGGGCACGGTGCTCGTGTCCCAGATGCGCTCGCGCGTCGTGACCTCCCTCGTCGCCCAGGGGCTGTCCAAGGCCAAGGCGTCCGTCGAGGCGTCCCGTTTCTCGCAGTCCCAGAGCGGCTCGGGCAGCACGGCTTCCATCCCGCATTTCCTCCGCCTGGACTTCGCCCACGCCACGAGCACCGTTTTCTACGCCATGGCCGGGATCATGGCTGTGGCCGCCGCGATCGCCCTGCTCGGCCTCCAGCGAGGCCTCCAGCAGGAGCCCGCCCAGGCTGTGGGCGCATCTACGTCGGGCCAGCCGGTTAGCGCCGTCGGGCCAGCCGGTTAGCGCCGTCGGGCCAGCGACTAGCGCCGTCGGGCCCCCGGCTCCAGGTCGGGGTTGGCGAAGCTACCGTCGGCCGGGTTGATGTTGACGCCGGGCGTCACGATGCCGTCGATGCGATCGAGGAGGGCCGTGTCCAGGGTCACGTCTGCCGCCGGGAGCTGTGACTCGAGGTGCCCCACCGTTCGCGGGCCGATGATGGCGGCCGTGACCGCCGGGTGGCGCAGTACGAAGGCGATGGCCATCTCGATGAGGGACATGCCCGCCTCGTCGGCCAGCCGACCCAGTGCGTCGGCCGCCTCGAGCTTGCGTTGGTTGGCGGGCAACGACATGTCGAAGCGGTCGACAAGCCGCTGGCGTGACGGTGACGGCGTCGGGAGCTCGGCCCCCTCGCGCCAGCGGCCCGAGAGCCAGCCACCGGTCAGGGGGCTGTAGGTGATGACGCCCATACCGTGGCGGGCCGCAGTGGGCAGGACGTCGTTTTCGACGGCGCGGGCGAGCAGCGAGTAGGGCGCCTGTTCGCAGACGAAACGTTGAAGGTTTTGGTCCCGTGAGACCCACTGGGCCTCGACGATCTGACTGCCCGGGAACGTCGACGAACCGATGTAGAGCACCTTGCCCTGGTGCACGAGGTCGGTCAGCGCGCCGAGCGTCTCTTCGATGTCGGTGTTCGCACTGGGGCGATGGACTTGGTAAAGGTCGATCCGATCGGTGCCCAGGCGGCGCAGGGAGGCTTCGACGGCGCGCACTATCCACCGGCGCGAGTTGCCGCGTTCGTTGGGATCCTGGCCCATCGGGTTGTGGAACTTGGTGGCCAGGACGATGTTGTCGCGCCGCCCGCCGGCGAGCGCCTTGCCCACGATCTCCTCGGACTCGCCCCGCGAGTAGATATCGGCGGTGTCTATGAAATCGATCCCGGCGTCGAGCGCGCGGTGGATGGTGCGGAGGGCTTCGTCATGGTCCGGGTTGCCCCAGGGCCCGAACATCATGGCCCCCAGGCACAGCTTGCTGACTAAAACCCCGGTACGTCCAAGCGTGCGGTATTCCACGTGGTGCTCCTTGGGATGGGCCCTGGTCCAGGTAATGATAGGGCGACGATGTCGCGGCCCCGTTGGGAGTGCCGCTTGATGATCTCGAGCTCGGCCGCGCTGAGACGCCCGGGCTGTGCACCAGGGCGTCCAGGTTGGCGGCGAGCAACCCTTCCAAATCAGTTCCAGCTTGGGCCACAGGTCGGGGGTGATCTCGCCTGCCGGGCGGCCGAGCTGGTCCTCGACCGGCAGACCAGTGAGCTTGGCCAGGACCTGGTTGACCCGGAGCTTGCGGAACTGGCGGTCCACGAACGCCAGGCCTACGGGCGCCGCGGTTTGCAAGGCATACAGCAATGCCGCGGTAGAGGCAGGTTCTCGTTGGGACCGGCGCAGGCGCCGCTCCTGGCCCTTCTGGTCATCGGTGACGGTGACGGTGCCGACGCAGGCCAGGATGGACGACACGATGGGACAACCTATTGCAGAACAGGCGCTCCTGGCCTTGGAGCCCCTCGTGGGCGAGTGGGCGGTGGAGGCGAAAGGGCCCGACGGGCAGGCTTGGCCCGGTGAGGGAAGGGCGACTTTCGAGTGGTACAAATCGAAGGCCCATCTCGTGCAACGCACCGTGATCGACGTGCCCGGCGCTCCGGACAGTACTTCGATAATCGGGTGCGATGGGGCTAATGGCAGCTATTTCCAGCTCTACAGCGACGAGCGCGGTGTGTGCCGGATCTATGAGATGAGTATCAGCGTCAGCCCGCCTGTACGGGCGAACCAAACCTGATCAGGCCACGTCGCGGCTCTCGAGTCGAGGGGGCCCCACCCAGCATGTCGTCGCTGGAACAGCACCGCTACTATGTTGGCCGGTTGAAGCATTTCACGACCGAAGCCGGGCTCGATGGGATGATCAAGAGGCCCACCTCGGGCCCCAACCTAAAGGCCAAGGAAGAGGCCAAAGCATGGGACGCCCTGAAGTTGTGACCCTCGGGGATTTGGTGCCCGTAGATCTACGGTGTGCCCACAAGGAGGGCCCGCTGGCGGTTGAGATAGACCGGGCGCGGTTCAGCTGGCGGGCTACCGGCCCGGGCGCCGGGCGTCGCCAGAGCGCTTACCAGGTGCTCGTTGGCCACGCCGACGAGACGCCCTCGGGAAGCGCCGAGCTGGTGTGGGACAGCGGCCGCGTCGAGTCTGATGACGCGAGCGACGTGGCTTACGCAGGTGCGCCATTAGAGACCGCCCACAGGTACTGGTGGAAGGTCCGTGTGTGGGACGAGGCGGTGCGGCCGTCGCCTTATAGCGCGGCCGCCGTCTTCGAGACCGCACTGGGGCCCGACGAGTGGGAGGCTGTCCTGATCGGGTTGGGCCCCGACGACAGGCCGTACGAGCCTCCGTCCGGCCATGGGCCAGTCGACCACGTCATCTTGGCGATGAAACCAGCACCGTACTTTAGGTGCGATTTCGTCCTCGACAAAGCGGTCCAAATGGCACGCCTTTATGCCACGGCGCTGGGTACCTACCAGGTCTCCATCAACGGCCACGGGGTCGGTGACCCAGTACTGGCGCCGGGATGGACCGACTACGAAAAGCGCATGCTTTACCAGGCCTACGACGTGACCAGCTTGCTCGCCCGAGGCGAGAACGTGGTGGGGGCGATCGTGGCTGACGGCTGGGCCTGCAGCTTCTACGGCGAAGACACCAAACACCCGGCGGCTCACTATGCCCGCGACCCTCAGCTCCTCTTGCAGTTGGAGGTGACCTTTGCCGACGGTTCCCGGTGGCGCCTGACGACCAACGACGAGTGGAGGAGCTCGACGGGCGCGGTCGTCTATGCCGACCTCCTCATGGGCGAGCGCACGGAGCACGATCGAGAGCCGGAGGGCTGGGACCGCCCAGGCTATGACGCGTCCGGCTGGCGGGGAGTGTCCTGCTGCGAGCTGGGCCACGCCCTGCTTGTGGCCGACCCCGGGCCGCCGGTACGCGTCACCGAGGACTTGCCCCCGCGACGAATTACCCGGGGCCCGTCGGGCGAGCTCGTAGTCGATTTCGGCCAAAACCTGACTGGCTGGTGCCGGCTCGCCGTGGACCAACCCGCTGGTACGGACATCCGCGTCCGTCACGGCGAAGTATTGGAGACCGACGGTAGCTTGTACGTAGACAATTTGGGCACAGCCCGCCAGGCCGATTCGTACACCACCGCGGGCGGTCAGCAGGTACTCGAGCCTCGGTTCACTTTCCACGGCTTCCGGTATGCAGAAATCACGGGGTTTTCGGGCGAGTTGGGAGAAGGCGCCATAACTGCTTGTGTAGTTGGCTCTGACATTCCTCGCACCGGGTACTTCGACTGCTCGGACGCTGATGTCAACAGGCTCTTTGCCAATATCGACTGGAGCCAACGCGACAATTTCCTCAGCATCCCTACCGATTGCCCGCAACGCAACGAGCGCCTCGGGTGGTTGGGCGACGCCCAGATCTTCGTCCGTACGGCCGCCTATAACCGCGATGTTGCGTCCTTTTTTTCGAAATGGCTTGACGACGTGACTGACGCCCAACTGCCGTCTGGAGCCTTCCCCGACTTTGCCCCGCTCCTGGGCCACAGTCGACCAGGCGCCCCAGCGTGGGGGGACGCCGGCGTCGTCGTTCCCTGGACCATCTACAAGATGTACGGCGACAAGGCCGTATTGGAGCGGAAATTCCAAGCCATGACGGCGTGGATGGACTTCTTGGACGCAGCCAACCCCGACCGGTTGCGGGCCCGGGGTTTGGGCAACAACTACGGCGACTGGCTCGCCCCGAAGGGTGACCTCACTCCCCGCACGCTTCTTGCCACTGCCTACTGGGCCTATGACGCGACCCTCATGGCTGAGGTTGCCAGGGTGCTCGGCTATCCGGGACAGGCCGCCCGGTACGACGAGCTCGCTCAGCAGGTGCGCGAAGCATTCGTCCGGCAGTTCGTCGACGGTACTGGCCGCCTGACGGGCGACACGCAGACAGGTTATGTGCTCGCCCTGCACATGGACCTGGTCGGCGAGGATCTCCGCCCCGTCCTCGCCGCTCACCTGGTCGAGGCGATCGCCCGGGAGGAATGGCACCTGTCAACGGGCTTTGTCGGCGTGGGTTACCTCCTGCCCGTGCTCAGTTCCACTGGCCATAACGATGTCGCTTACCGTCTCTTGGAGCAAAGGAGCTTCCCCTCGTGGCTGTACACGGTTGACCGGGGGGCGACGACCATTTGGGAGCGCTGGGACGGCTGGACGGAAGAGCGTGGTTTCCAGTCACCGCGCATGAACTCGTTCAACCACTACTCGCTTGGTTCGGTAGGGGAGTGGCTGTACCGGTTCGTGCTGGGTATCGAGCTGGCGCCGGGCGCCGCCGGCTTCAGCCGTTTGGTCCTGCGCCCCTACCCGGGCGGTTCGTTGACCTTTGCCCGCGGGTCCTTCCACTCGGTCCGAGGTGAGATCGCGACGTCATGGGCCCTGGAAGCTGGCCGTTTTACTTTCTCCGCCCGGATCCCTCCCAACGTCCAGGCCAGTGTGTGCATCCCCTCCGCGGAGCCATCAGATGTCGTTGACGGCGACGGCCGTGGGCCGACGAGGGTGGAGGATTATCCCGGCCAGACAGGACAGCGCGAGGCTGTTTTCGAGGTCGGCTCGGGCGAGTACTCCTTCTCGGGCGCCGCCCTTGGTCGTCACTGACCGGCCTTCGGGTCGTGCGCAGGCGACGATGGGCCATTCGACGCAACGAGGGCGCTAACGCCCAATCCGAGCACCTAGAGGGCCCCGGGCGGTAGGGTACGTCCGATGTCGGGTGTCCCGTCCCACCCGGAGCCGTTCACCCTGCGGACCGCTCCGGCGGTGCTCGAGGACCTCCGCGCCCGTCTGCGCGCCACTCGTTGGCCGGACGCGCCCGAGGATGCCGGGTGGTCGCTCGGGACCGACCTCGCCTATCTCCGAGAGCTCGTTGCCTACTGGGCCAACGGGTTTGACTGGCCGGCACAGGAACTGGCGCTCGCCCGGCTGCCCCATTTCCGCGTCGGCCTCGGTGGCCTCGGGATCCACTTCGTGCACGCCCGGGCCGTCGCTCCGGCTGGGCCCGTCCTACCGTTGGTCCTCAGCCACGGATGGCCGGACTCGTTCTGGCGTTACGCCAAGGTCGTCCCGCTCCTCACCGATCCCGGTGCCCACGGTGCCGACCCCGCCGACGCCTTCGATGTGGTCGTGCCTGACATGCCCGGGTACGGCTACTCCGACCGCCCCATCGGCCCGGCCCTCGACTCCATCGCTGTTGCCGGCCTGTGGGCCGAGCTCATGAGCGCTCTTGGCTACGCGCACTTCGGCGCCGCGGGCGGCGACATCGGCAGCCACGTCAGCCGCTATCTCGCCCTCGACCACCCCGAGCGGGTCGTGGCCGTCCACCGCACCGACGCGGGCCTGCCTGTCTTTGCTGGCGACCGCGCCGACCTCGTACTCGAGGAGCGCGCCTGGCTCGAGGATGCCGCGGCCTGGGGCGCGACAGAGGGCGCCTACGCTTTCATGCACCGCACGAAGCCACAGACCGCCGCCTTTGGCCTCACCGACTCGCCGGTCGGGCTGGCGGCGTGGATCGTCGAGAAGCTCCGGGCGTGGAGCGACTCCGGCGGCGAGGTCGAGCGGCGCTTCACAAAGGACGAGATCCTCACCAACGTCACTGTCTACTGGCTCACTGGCACGATCGGCTCGTCGATGCGCATGTACCGCNNCCGGCGACATCGTCCGCCCACCCCGGGCATGGCTTGAGCGCACGGCCAACGTCGTACGCGTTACCGAACCCGAGCGCGGTGGGCACTTCGCACCGTTCGAGGAGCCCGAGCTCTATGCCGAGGAGCTGCGCGCCTTCTTCCGCCCCTACCGCGTGAAAGCGACGGGCTGAAGGCGACGGAGAGCAATTATGGGTGTTGCTAGGCGTGGTCGCCGGTGGCCGTACAGCGCCCAGCGTCATCCGGTAACAGAGCCACAACGGCCGCTGTTACGCCCCTGTTACCCCCCTGGTTGTACCACATACTGGTGGGACGAGACCGCCGGCCGCCGCGACCCTACCCGTCCGGGCCTATGGGTACGCGAACACTTAGCACGGACGGGGGCGAGAATGCCGGTGGACCGGCTCGGGGGCGGCACCTAGCCGCCACCGGGGCCGAGATATTCCCCTCGGGTCAGGGTGCAGCTCCGGTGAGTTGTTGCATCAGTGCGCCCGAGTCCAACACGCCCCAATGCTCGACCACTTTGCCGTCTTCGAAGCGGAACTGGTCCGCCCCCCCAACGTTAATGGTCCGGCCTGACGGGGCGATCCCCATGAACTCGGCCTTGTGGACACCGGTCATCCGTATCATGGCGACCACCTTGTCCCCCTCACCGATCATGCTGTCGACTTCGAACGACGCGCCCTCGAACGCCTTGTGGAACATCTCGAACAGCTGCCGCGCCCCCGCCTTGGTGGGCTCAAGACCAGGCATCACCTCATGTTCGACGAAGTCATCCGAGATGACGTCGTCGACCACGCTGAAGTCTCCTTCGTTCAGTCGCCGGTAGAGCCCACGAGCCACTTCCTTGTTCGTACCGGACATCAAGTGCCCTCCCTCCCCGTAGTAGGTGTGTGAACCGGATCGTACACCGAATTTCGCTAGAAGTCTAGTGATTAGAGGTCACGCTATCTTGGGGACGTGCCGTCCGAGCCCACGATCCGTGTCCCGGCTGACTTCGAGGCAGAGTTCCCAGGCGCCAGCCGGTCCGCATCCGAAGTCGCCGCCAACTTGTCGCGCACCGCCACCGCGTTGGTTTCCGCGGTAGAACGTTGGCCGCGCGAAACCGCGAACCTGTCCGCAAGCGCGTTCCAGACCCTGGCCATCCTCGAGGGCGCAAGCGAGCCGCTGCCTGCTCACGTCATCGCCGAACGGCTGATCGTGAGGAGTGCCAGCATGACCTCTCTGCTCGACACCCTCGAACGACGCGGCCTCGTGGAACGGCACCCACATCCCAGCGATCGGCGGAAGATCCTGGTCCACCTAACCGACGAAGCCCGCCGCATAGTGGACCGGACACTGCCAGTCCAGCACGCGGTGATAAGAGCAGCAGTAGAGGACGTCAGCGAAGCGGACCGGGAGCAGCTCATCACGGCACTGGCAACGATCTGGGCCCGGCTCGAGTACATGGCCGAGCGACCAGTTCCGGTACCGGGAGCACGCCGAAAACGTCGCGCACGGACCGCGCCCAGGCAGGCCCGGTCCACGAAATAGCCGCCGCAGGCACCCCCGGTGTTGGCCATTGGTCAGGGCCGCTCGCTAAGGCCTGACAGGGGGCAACGGCGGGGCCCGCAATCTGAGGCTCCTATGAGGGCCCCCTGACCGCGAAATGGTTGAAGGCGCCGCCACTGGCTGACAAGATGTTCCACAAGGCTTGGGCTCAACCTCTCGGCAGCCAAATTGGCGGGGCCGGAGATGCGGACGAGTACTCCTGGTTCCTTTCATGGATGCCCTTCGCCGTAGGGCACGGCCTTGACCCTCTCGTTAGCCACTATGTCGGCTTCCCGGGGTCTCCTGAGTAGCCGTGCCAAAACGGCGACGAAGACGGCCACTAATGCGCATTAGACGCTGCCACAGAGCCCCTTAGATGGTTTCCGATGGCATTGTGCACACATCAAGGAACCACGCGGCGATGACTCTCAGTTCACCGACTCTCGGCCGGGAATTCAACTGCTTTCAAGAGACCTTGCACGTCTCCTGACCGTCCTGTCAGGGAACTTTCGTGAGTTTCAACTTTGCGGCTATGGCCAATGAGAAAAGGGCCCGACCGAGGCGGGATGATAGGGAGTTACTTGTAACTCGTGGGTTCTGTACGAACCCGGACAGATCTGCGGGCTCCTTCGGACCTCAAGGTGGACGTTGCGGGCGCCGGAGATCGGCTGTACAATGAGCCATTTCGCACACGGGGCTGGGAGGTTACCTCCGGCGTACGCCACGAGACTGGCGGCTGACGACCCACGACTCAAAATTACCGCGATGCTTTCGTACGGGCCGCCCGCGACGGTGCGTGTTGAGTCCAACTGGTTAAAGTTTAGCTTCTTACCACCGGCTGATACCAGTGCAGACAAGCGCGGGTATCCCTTAACGGAGCATATCTGGCCGCGGTTGGTCACCCACAACGCAAACACGGCCCCTTGCATTACGGTGGCCGACGTCTTCGGTCCTGCTGGTGGAATTGTGAGGGCAAGCTGATCTGCACTACAGATCGGTACTCTTGCCGCCCCGGGTAACCGTGTCGTTCCAAAGCTAAATCCCACCGATGGGAGGAGCGATACTAACAATGGCACCGCTGCGGCTGCTCTCAGTCGCGAGGGGTGATCGTTACTGGAATGCTGCAGCGGCTTCACTTGGCTCCTCCACATCGATGGGAACTGAGACGAACGACCTGGTGGTAGAGCTAGGACGGCCACCTGTTCCGTTGCACCTGGTCCAGATCTGCCAGCTGACCGGGAGTGTTCTTATACTGCGCCCATTGCCACGCGACGGCATGGGCGCTGCTCTGGCTGTAACCGGCAAAGAACTGAGCGCTGGCCTCAGACATCGACCAGTTCAGGGGCCGGTTGGTCCCAGAAGCTTGCGAGGTCGCGAGTTGCGAATTTGTCCACTCGAGAACAGTGGACAGATTATTGCCGCTTACCCAAGAACTCCATTCGCCCGGGTCACAGTAGACACCTAAGCTCCACCCCGATGTGCCCGAATTCCCCTTCACCCAGTCGAAGAACCCATTAAACACCTGGCGGTTCAGTTGGTCGTTGTAAATACTGTTGAGCTTGTTGACGCTGTACCACGCTTGGCACCCATTGTACTCTCCATCCCACCCGGAGTCGCCTTCAATGTCCATGAAGATTGCCGGTTGACGGAGATACGAACCAGCAGAATTGATGTTGTAATCGCTGTTGTACCATTCGCTGGCTTGTTCGTAGCCCCAGCTATACGCCTCGTTCAGCTGGGCCTGAGACGGAGTTCCCCCGGTATAGTCCAACAAGCCACCCGGAACCAGGTTGGGGTCTATGCCGGCACCACCCAGGAAGTACACCCCCGCCGTCCCTACCCCTCCGGAGTAGATGTGGTCTGCCGAGTCAGCCTGAGACGAATTCCAAGCCCAGCCGCTGTTACTGCACCCGCTGATGAGGCCCCAGTAGCCGCCCATCTGGCCGCCATAGAACCCGCACCCGCCAGTAAGACCGTTGTAGCTGATTTGGTAGGGGGAGTAGTCTTCGCATGGCGCTCCGCCGCTGTCCGCCCCGTAGTAGAAACCAGTTCCGTCGCCGGCAGGGGTCACGACGCCGGTGATGGGGGTTTCTGGCGATGAGGCCAGACTGATCGGCGTCACGTAAATGGGGGTGGCGGTCGAAGCTACGCTGGGGCTGGTCGCAGTTGACTCTGCCGAGCAGACACCGAGAGCTGGCGCGTTGAGGGCGACCGGGAACGATGCGCCACCGCTGGGCAGGCTAATGGTCGCGCCGGAGGGCGCCGCGCACCCAGAGGTTCCGGTCGAAGCCGGCACCTCGATGAAGAACACCGCTGCAGCCTGGGCGCTTAGCGTTAGAGAGGAGTCTGGTTGCGCGGAGCCCCCGAGGGTCGATATGTACGACGGCATCCAGGCCGTAAAGGTGGCCACGACGGTGAATGGCGGCTCGCCGGCCAAGATATTGACGGCAGGCCAGCGGCCGTCAAGGGAGCAGGTGCTCGCAGAGACATTGGTCAGGATCACTTCAATATCGGTCTTGGTTCCATCGGCTATCAGTTGACCTTGAGTGCCGGATAGCGCGGCCGAACTGCATGCAGGCGCAGAGGATATTGGTACCACCGGAGGGGGCAATAAGGGATAACTGGAAAATACCTGGACTGACGAGGGTAGGAACGGAGACACTTGCAACGAGGAGCCGCAAATGCCGGAGGAGGGGACTTGAGTGAAAGGTATGGATGAAGTCTCGCCCGGGAGGAGGACTTGGACACTTGCGCCAACAGGACAAGCTCCGCCGTCGAAGGCCACGAAGACTTGTGCGGCATCGCCCGGAGAGAGCGAAACGGTTGTGATGGCGTAAGTGCCAAAGGCGGTCGTTCCAGAAGCTGGCGTTGAAACTAGCGCTGGAGTGCCCGAGCTCCCAACGACGCTTACCGTCGGGCTGCCGGTGAGAGTACACGATGTGGAGCCGCTGTTCACAAGCAGTATCGACAGAACCGCGAACCCTCCCATGCCAACGCCTCCTGTTCCAGCGCCGGTTGTGAGCTCAGATGTCGTGCAGTCACTGGACGTCGTGGTCGTCGTTGTTGGACTCGTGCCGGGGAGTGACGTTGACTGCGCCATACTCTGTTCGGCCGTGGCGGGGCTCGTTGCCAGACCTAAAACAAGGGCGGCCGTGAGGACTGCCGCTGGCCAGTGGAGGAGTGGGCGGCGGTTCGCTAGTAGATGACTAGACTCAGCTAAGCCTCTTTTGGGGTCCGTACCCATTAAAGGGGTCCTTTCTCTCCGGCCGGTGGCCGAATCCGCCGGCCGGAGAAAAGCCTAGCACCAGACAGAACCCTGTCAAACACGTCGCGTGTTCGAAGTGTGACTTCAAGTGAAGTTAACCGAATCAGGACTTGGATGTCACTTGCGTTCTGATCCAGGTTCAGGTGACGTCGAGCCGCGTGACTAAGACTGCTTAGTGGAAGCAAACTGGCCCTGAGCTTCCACTAACGTGGTGACAGGCCGGGCTGTAGGAGCCCGCCGGCGCTTCCACTAACAGGGAGGGGCTCGATGGCTGCACGGCTCAAGAGGCCGGCGGGGGGCGAGCGCAAGGAGGTCGACGCCGACGCGGTGGCGGCCAAGTACAAGGCGTGGCTGCGCCGCCAGCCCTTGGCCGACCGCAGCCGGGACGCCTACCTGGCCCAAGTCAGCAGCTTCGTGACCTGGCTGGCCGGCTCCGAGCACGGGGCGGCAGCCCTGGAGGACCCGAGCGTCCGGGACTGGGCCGTGCGCGACTACAAGCGTCACGTAAAGCGAGCGCGGCGGTGGGCGCCAACCTCGGTCAACCAGGCCCTCGCCGCTATCGACAATTTCTACCGGTCGATCGGGGCGGGCAAGCCGGAGGTGGCCCGGGAGGAGCTGCCCCAGGTCGCGCCTCGGTCCCTGGTCGAAGCCGATCAGCGACGGTTCCTCCGGGCGGTGCAGGCTTGCCCGTTGGCCCGGGACCGGGCGATCGCCACTGTGTTCTTCTACGCAGGCCTGCGCCTGGCTGAACTTACGGCGCTCGACGTGGGCGACTTGTCGGTCTCGGCGCGCCGGGGCCGGTTGACAGTTCGCGCCGGAAAGGGCGACGCCTACCGTGAAGTACCGCTCAACAGCGCGTGCCGCAAGGCCATTGACGAGTGGGCCAAAACAAGGTCCGACCAGCTCGCCACGCTCGCCGACGCTGGCGACGAACGAGCCGTGACCGACGCCTTGTGGCTATCGCGCGCCGGTGACCGCCTGAGCGCCCGGGCCATAGATCTCGTGGTCAGGCGCCTCGCCAGCGACGCCAAGCTGGAACTTTCGGCCCACACCTTGAGGCATACGGCGCTCACGAACCTGGTGCGTTCGGGGGCCGACGTGGTCATGGTGGCCGAGATAGGCGGTCACCGACGCCTCGACACCACGCGGCGTTACAGCCTGCCCTCCGAGGCCGACAAGGACGCTGCATTAGAAGCTGTCCTGGTCGAGTGCTGAGCCGGCACGGGACCGAGCCGATTTGGCCAGTAGGGCCCTTCCCGACGACGAGCTGGAGCGCCTCGCCACTTGGCCACCCGAGGTCTCCCGGGCCGACCTCGTCGCCCACTTCACCCTCTCGCTCGACGACGCCCGCTGGGCTCGTTCGTTCCGCTCCCCTTCGGCACGCGCTGACCGCCTCGGCCTCGGCGTACAGTTGTGCGCCCTGCGCTTCCTTGGCTTCGTCCCCGCCGACCTAGTGGCCACGCCGGGCGAGGTCGTGCAACGTCTGGCGGACCAGCTCGGTGCGCCGGCTGGCGGTCTCAGCCGCTATGCGGACCAGGTGAGCGGCCGCTCCCGTCGGGAGCATGTCGCGCTTGTGGTCGTCCGAGCTGGTTGGCGTGCCTGCGGGCGAGGAGAGTGGAAGGCCCTCGGCGACTGGCTGGTTGCCTGGGGCGCTGGAGCGCGACACCGCCGCCTCCGGGCTGTTCGCTTTGGCCCCCCCTCGAGCACCTGCGCGCCGAGCACGTGGTCCGTCCTGGTCTGGACCGGCTCGTGCGAGCGGTGGCGACTGCAAGGGCCGACGCGGCCGAAGAGGTCCATCGCCGGCTCGGCCCGGCCCTTGGCCCAGAGCGTCGTGCACAACTGGACGCCTTGGTCGACACCGACCCTGAACTGGCTCCCGCCAACACCCATTGGCAAGGGCCCTTGTCGAGTACGGGAAACTGCTGCGGACGGTGCATGCCCTGCACTGGTTCACCGACGAAGCTTTCCGCCGGCGCATCGGGCGCCAGCTCAACCGGGGCGAGGCCCTGAACGACCTCCGCCGTTTCATCTTCTTCGCCCACCGCGGCGCCGTCCGTTATTCCCACACGACGACCAGACCACCCAAGCCCACTGCCAAACGCTCGTCGTAAACGCCTGCATCTACTCCACGACGTGCTACCTGGCCCTCCACTCCTAAGCGTGTCCCCAGGTGCAAAGTAGCGGTGCCACCGGGCCAACCCAGCGTCATGGCCGCCCACCGCTGAAGGCGAGGGTGTGCTCACGGCGCGGTGCGCAGGTACTGGTAGACCGTTTCGCGACTGACGCCGAACTCGCGGGCCAATGTGGCTTTGGCGGCACCAGAGCTGGCTCTCTGGACTAGCTGCGAGACTTGCGCTTCGCTCAAGGACCTCTTACGGCCGCGGTACGCGCCGCGCTTCTTGGCGAGGTCGATGCCTTCGCGTTGGCGTTCGCGGATCAAAGCGCGCTCGAACTCCGCAAAGGCGCCCATCACCGACAGGAGGAGCGTCGCCATCGCCGTGTCGTCGCCGGTGAAAGTCAGCTGTTCTTTGACGAACTGGACGCGGACGCCCTTGGCGGTCAGCTGGCGCACGATGCTGCGAAGGTCGTCGAGGTTTCGCGCCAGCCGGTCCATCGAGTGCACGATCACCGTGTCGCCGTCACGGACGAAGTTGAGCATGGACCCGAGCTGCGGGCGCTGCACGTCTTTGCCGGACGCACTGTCGGTGAAGGTCCGGTCTACGGTGATGCCGTCCAGTTGCCGGTCGACATTTTGGTCCAGGCTGCTGACCCGTATGTAGCCGACCCTCTGTCCGGTAATGGCGTCTCCTGACTCCGAAGTGTCAGGTTGAACTCTATGATCTCGCGGACTATGTGTCAATCAAAGGGAACGACGACCCTAACCTGACGAACTTCGGAAGGACGCCTGACGTCCGGTTGGGGTGTACCCCAACTGTACGCCGATCCGGACAAGGAGCGCTAGCCTCCCACTTTCACGCAGCTATGCCGAGCGCGTGAGCAAGCCCTGAGGAAGCCGACTGTGCACCGGCACAGCACCGTCGAGGGCGGAAAGGCTCGGTGACGCCTCGTCGTCGCCCGTCCGTGGGGCCCCCAGGTTGTCGTCAAATTGATGCCCGGGCGTATTTGGGCGCGAAAGAGCCTCGGTCGTCATAGTGACCTGGGAGATGTGTGAGGTCCCGTCAGGCGAAAATGTCGAGGCGCAAGTAGACCGAGCGCGAGGACCGGGTGATGCGTGCCGCCATGTACAATGTGGCGGAAGGCTTCTATCTCGCAACGTGCGACGGCGGGTTCGTCGGCAAAGCAGATGCACCGACGGCGCCCGACCCTTCCCGGAGCTACCTCTAGGTTAGCCGCGAACCGGCAGAGTTCTTCGAGTCTCCGGTCGGCCGGTTAGCCTCCATCATGCACGTTCAACACGCACATTCACGCTAAATCGCTCGGCAGCAAGGGAGCACGGTGCCCTTCCGCTCGTGCCTCCGAACCGCACGGTTGGCAGCGTCGAACACGGGTCGAGATAGGCAACCACGGTAGCGATGCCTGGGCGCACTACATCAAAGTCCGATTGTAGGTACTCGCCAGCCTTGCCATTGAACGTCTCGCGCAGGACGTCCCTGTTGTTTGTAGACGCTGTTCCTGCCCACGGGAAACCGAGCGTTAGGTCCACGACCAGATGGCCACCCACCCGGACACAGAGGCTTGCGGCAAAACTACGCCTCGGTTCTTCCACGACAACCCTTCCTGACTCGCAACGACCCCCCAGCAGTACCACCGCGCCTCCGCGACCCGAACCTGTCAAGC